>JBEVLR010000148.1:0-3865 GCA_040509075.1 Burkholderiaceae bacterium
TACCACCACCGCGCCGACGAGCGATGGACGGGCGATTGCCTGTCCGCGCTGTCGTCGGCCACCGACGATGACGGCAAGCCGTCGACGGTGCGCGTGGAACGCGACGGCGACGCTTACCGGATCGACCGGGACGGCGACGCCGACCGCGCGTCCGGCTGCCTGATGAGCTACGCCTACTGGAACCCCGCGTTGCGCGGGCAGACGCGCCTGCTCAATCCGCAGACGGGCAAGGTCGACGCCGTGCGCGTGGAGCGCATGGGCGCCGGCACGATCCCGGTCGGCGGCGAGCCGGTGGCGGCGACGCGGTACCGCATCGTCGGCGCGCAGGCGCCGATCGATGTGTGGTATTCCGGCGCCGGCGAGTGGATCGGCCTCGATTCGCCGGTCGCCGAAGGCAAGCATCGATTGAGCTATCGGCTTTAGTCCGTCGTCAATCCGGCGCGACCGGGGGCCGAGGCGGGGCGGGCCCCCGGCAACTCGATCGCCGTTCGACCCAATAGACGGCGTTGCCGATGAGGACCACCGAGCCCGACACGATCGCGCTGGCCGCCGCGGTCGCCGCGGCGGCGACGACGAGCGCCGCGCAGCCCTGGTTGCTGCAGTGGTCGATCGCCGCGATCTGGGCGGACTGCAGCACCATGTGGCGCGAGACGGCGCGGCACTCGGGATCGTAGGTGTCCAAGGTGGCGGGCACGAAGACGCAGCCCGCGGCCAGCCAAGCCAGCGCGGCGATGGCGAACGGCGAGCGGGCGCGGGAGCGGGACATCGGGCCCGATTGTGGGGCCGCGGCCGCGCCGTGGCGGCCGACGCCGAACGGGCGGCCGCCGCGCACTACACTGCGGGGCCATCCGCTCCCCGCCGCGGCGGGCGCGCGCCGCGCCCCGTCCTCTCCTTCCGCGATGAAACACCGTTTCCTGCGCATGGCCCTGGTGCTGGGCCTGCTGTCGTCCGTCGCGCCGTTCGCGATCGACATGTACCTGCCCGCGCTGCCGGCCATCGGACGCGCGCTGCGGGCCGATGTGCACGCCGTGCAGCTGAGCCTGATGGCGTTTTTCGTGTCGTTCGCGCTCAGCCAGATCGTCTACGGGCCGGCCTCCGACATCTTCGGCCGCAAGCCGCCGCTGTATTTCGGCATCGCGCTGTTCGTGGCCGGCTGCGTCGGCTGCGCGCTCGCGCCCGACATCCACTGGCTGATCGCCTTCCGTTTCCTGCAGGGCCTGGGCGGCGGGGCGCCCATCGTCGTGCCGCGGGCGATCGTGCGCGACCTGCACACCGGCGCCGAGGCCACGCGGCTGATGGCGCTGCTGATGCTGGTCTTCAGCGTCTCGCCGATCCTCGCGCCCTTGGCCGGCAGCTTCGTGATCGACGCGTTCGACTGGCGCGCGATCTTCTGGGCCGTGACGGCGATCGGAGCGGCCGGGCTGCTGCTGACCGCGTTCGCGCTGGAAGAAACCCGTTCGAAGGCGGAACGGGCGCGCAGCGACGTCGCCAGCACATTGCGCGCTTTCCGGCGGCTGTTCGGCGACGCGCGCTTCATGGGCTTGACCGCCATCGGCGGCTTCGGCATCGCGTCCTTCTTCATCTACCTCGCGAATTCGTCGTTCGTGCTGATCGGGCGGTATGGGCTGACCCCGCGCGAATACAGCCTGGCGTTTTCGGTCAACGCGGCGTCGTTCATCGGCGCGTCGCAGCTCGCGGGCAGGCTCGCAGCGCGCCACGGGCTGCCCCGTGTCGTGTCGACGTCGGCGGTCGGGTTCGTCGTCGCGATGGGCGCGACCCTGGCCTTGAACCTGGCCGGCATCGATCGCCTCGGCGCGCTGATCGTGCCGTTGATGGTCGGCTTCGGTTTCCTGGGGCTCGTTCTTCCGACGACCTCGGTGATGGCCCTCGATGACCACGGCTACATCGCCGGCGCCGCCTCGGCGCTGATGGGCACGCTGCAGATGGTGGGCGGCGCGCTGGTCATCGCGGTGATGAGCGGCTTCGCCGACGGCACGTCGCGGCCGATGCTGACGGGCATCGCCGCGATGGCCGCCGTGACGTTCGGGCTGACGCGCGCCACGCTGCGCGGCCAACGGCCCGCCGTCGACCGGCGCGGCGCGGCGGCCCCGTCCGAGTGAGGCCCGAGGCCCGCGGCGCCGGCGGGCGATCCTCAGTTGGATTGGGCCTTGATGGCGGCCTTGGTGTTGACCTCGGTGACCTTGGCGTCGGCCTTTTCCTTCTTGGCTTCGGCCTTCGCGGCGCCCTTGCATGCCCGGCCGGCGCTGGTCATCGACGAATCGCAATCGGCCTTGTCGATCGCCAGCTTGGCCTCGGCCGTCTTCTTGTCGGCCTTGTACTGCGCCTGCGCGTGATTTTCGGCGCTCTTGGCCTGCGCGTGGTCCATCGTGGCGGTGGAGCTGGCGTCGTCGGCCGCGGCGGCGCCCAGGCACATGCAGGCGGCGGAGGTGGCGATGAGGGTGGCGATGGTCTTGTTCATGGTGGTCTTCCTTATGAAGTGGAGCCGGGAAATCCCGTGAGCCGGAGAACCGGCAATCGCCGTGCCGGCGAGCGTGATCTGCCTCGGCCGGGCGGCGTGGGCGGCCCGCCCATCGCGGCGGCGATGCGACGGCCTGCGGCGGACATCTTGGCGGGCCACCCGCCCACGCGCCGTGCGAACATGCGGCGTCCGTGGGCCGGCTGGCTGGAAACGACGCCTGCGGCCAGGCGGCTCGATTGCCCAACGCGACTGCATTCCCCAACGAGCCTGGTCGAACAAGGCCGCATGACATGACTTCATCACATCCTTCCCCGTTGCTCCCCGCCCATCGAATCGTGGCGGCGCTGACCGCGCTCGCGCTCGTCGCCGGCTGTTCCCGCGAGGCGGCCGCGCCGGTCGTCGCATCGCAGGCCGACGTCGCCGCAGCGGCGCCCGACCCGTCGCTGCAGCCGGCGCCCCAGCCGGTGCCCGCGCCAGCGCCCGCGCCAATCCGCGCGGCGGCCGCGGTGCGGACGACGTCGCCGGCCGTCGCGCCGCAAGCCCCCTACGAGCCGGAGTACGCCGATGGCGGCGTGCCGTATGCCGACGGGGCGCCCGAACAGGTGGTCAGCGCGTATGTCGAGCCGGCGTTGTCCCAGCCGGCGCCGGTGGAAGTCCTTTGGGCGCCGCCGCCGATGCTCGTGGAAGAGCCGCCGCCGCAGCCGGACCCGGAGTACGTGTGGACGGGTGGCTGCTGGGCCTGGCAGGGCCGCTGGATCTGGAATGCCGGGCGCTGGGCCAGGCCGCCGCGGCCGCGCTACACGTGGCAGGAGCCTTATTACGAGCACCGGTCCAACAGGGTCGTTTACGTGCCGGGATATTGGCAGGCGCCCGAGAGCCGCTTCGTCGCGCCGGCGGCCGGCGTCGCGATCGCGCTGGCGATCGTCGCGGTCGGCGTGCACGCGGGCCATGCGCCCGAGGGGCCGCAGGGCGTGTTCATTCCGCCGCCGCCGGGCTCGCGCCCGGGCCTCATCGTGCCGGCGCCGATCGGCACGCCGCCGGCCGTCGTCATCGGCGCGCCGCCGGTGATCCACGCCGGCATGCGCGTGGACGGCGGCGGCGACCGCCACGGCCGCCGCGGCGGGTTCAACGACAACCGCATCACCAACAACGTCACCAACGTGACGAACGTGACCAACGTCCGCAACGTCACGGTCATCGTCCCGGCGACGGCCACCGCCGACGGCCGGGGCTTCCAGAACTCGGTGCCCGCCCAGCCGCACCTGGCCGCCTCGATGAGGCCGGTGGTGCGCGACGCGGCGCCGCAACCGGTGTCCAACGCGGCGATTCCAATGTATCGGGCCGGCCATCCGCCGGCGAACCTGCCGCCCCCGCAGCCGGTGCGGC
>JBEVLR010000149.1:0-3077 GCA_040509075.1 Burkholderiaceae bacterium
ATCTCGACGCGCTGCTGGATGCCGACGGCGAGGTCGCCGACCACGGCGTCGAGCGGGACCTCGAGCTTGTAGTCGCGCTCCAGTGCTTCGAGCGTCTTGCGGGCGCGGGCCATGCCTTCCCGCAGGCGGAAGCCGCCCTCGACGCCGAGGCAGACGTTTTCCAGCACGGTGAAGGTATCGACCAGCATGAAATGCTGGTGGACCATGCCGATGCCCGCCCGGATCGCATCCTGCGACGAGCGGATCGCGACCGGCTGGCCGTCGATGCGGATGTCGCCGGCGTCGGCGCGCACGAGGCCGACCACCATGTAGAACGTCGTCGTTTTGCCGGCGCCGTTGGGGCCCAGCAGGCCGACCACCTCGCCGGCGTCGACCGCCAGGTGGACGTCTTTGACGACCATGCGCGCGCCGTAGGATTTTTTCAGCCGTGACGCTTCGAGCCGGCTCGCGCCTGCGGCCGCGGCGGGCGCGGGCGTTTTCACCGTGCCGCCCCCGATGACGGGGCCGGGGCCGGCAGTGCCAGCGGCTTGGACGCCGGCGCCGAGCCCGCCGGCTTGGGCGTGAAGACCACGGTCGTGCGGCCGCCCGCCGTCGACGAGGCGTTGCCGTTGTTGCGGGTGCCGTCGCCGCCCAGCGCGATCGTGTCGGCGGCCGTGTCGTAGGTGATCAGCGCCGCGCTGGCCTGGTCGGTGACCGTCGTGCCGTGCAGCATGCGCAGGTGGGCCTGGCCGATGAAGCGGACGCGGTTGGCGGCGCTGTCGTACTCGATCTTCTGGGCCTCGCCTTCGCTGTATTGGTCGTCGCCGTCGCGCTTCTGGCGGAACGTGGCCGGGCGATCGGGCGCGCCGAACGCGTACCCCAGCCGCTGGCCGTCCGGATCCTCGCTGACCTCGACGCGGTCGGCGTGGATCACCAGCGTGCCCTGGGTGATCACCACGTTGCCCGTGAAGACGGCGCTGTGCTTGCCCAGGTCGACGACGTCGGTCGCGCCGGAGCTGTCGACGGTCATCGGCTTGGTGCGATCCGCGCGTTCCGCGCAGGCCGGAAAGGACGCCAGCGCCGCCAGCATCATCACGCCTACGGTGGCGAGCCCGGCGCCGCTCGGACGGCCCCGGCGCCCGCCGCCCGCGGCACCAACGCCTTCGGGCGGCCCGACGGCGGCAGTCGAAAAAAGGGGGGGGTTCTGGCGCATTGATATCGGCACGGAAATTGCAGGCCATTCTAGCGCCGTCCAGCTTCATGCGCGCACGTTCAACCCTCTTTACGCGCCTGGCTGATGAGGCTGTCGGCCGCCGCTAACGCCCGTGGGCCGTCCCGGTCGGTGCGGGGCGTGGTCAGGAAACGGCCCTGGATCGCGACCAGCGGCACGAAATCGACGCCGTACGCCTCGCACAGGGCCTTGGCGCGGCGCATCTTCGTCGCCACGGCGAAGCTGCTCCAGGCGTCCTTGACTTTCACGGCGTCCAGGCCGTTGTCGCGGGCGAATTGCAGCATCCCGGCTTCGTCGTCGATCGGCTTGCGTTGCCGGTGGAAGCGGTCGAACACCTTCGAATGCAACGCATCGACCAGGCCCAGGGCCTCCAGCGTGTAGAACACGCGCTGGTGCCGCTCGCGCAGCACCTCGTCGAAGCCGTAGGCGACGCGCTGGAAGCGCACGTCGGGCGGCAGCCGGGCGATCCAGGGCTCGATGAACGGTTCGAACGCGTAGCAATGCGGGCAGCCGTACCAGAAGAACTCGATGACGTCGATCTTGCCGTCGTGCGGCACGTCGACCGGCTTGTCGATCCGGACGTAATCCTCGCCTTCGACCAGCGCCTGCTGCGCGGCGGCCGGACGCGCGGCCAGCATCAGGCGGCCGGCGCCGAACGCGCCGGCCAAGCTGGCCAGCCGGCGCGACAGATCCCTGCGGTTCAGCATGCGCGACATCGGGTCGGCGCGGCGTCAACCGCCCTTGCGAACGACGTTGATCAGGGACTCGGTGGTCGCCAACGCGGTCACCGGGCCGCCCATCGACGGACCCGTGGTGAAGCGGCCCTGGACACCGATCTCGGGCACGCCGTCCACCTGGTAGTCCTGCGTGAGCTGCGTGGCCTGGCGCATCTTCGTCTGCACGCCGAAGCTTTCCCACGCCTGCTTGACCTTGGCGGCGTCGAGGCCTTGTTCCTGGGCGAAAGCCAGCATGTCGGTTTCGCGGTTGATCGGCTTGCGGTCGACGTGGAAACGGTTGAACGTCTTGGTGTGCATCGCGTCGACCAGGCCCAAAGCTTCCCAGGTGTAGAAGATCTGCTGGTGCACTTCCTTCAACGCATCGAACGCCACGGGCACGCGACGGAAATGCACGTCGGCCGGCAGCTTCGAGGCCCAGGGTTCGATCGCCGGCTCGAACGCGAAGCAGTGCGGGCAGCCATACCAGAAGAACTCGATGACTTCGATCTTGCCGGTCTTGGCCATCGGCACCGGAGTTTTCAGTCTCGTGTAGTCTCTTCCTTCCACCGGCGCCGCGCCTTGCGCCACGGCCGAGCCGGGCAGGCCCAATCCGGCCAAAGCCGCCATGCCGGCCGCGCCGGCCAGCTGGAGGGAAAATTCGCGCCGCTTCATGGAAATCCTTTCAGGGCTGGCCCGGGGCGGCATCAGCGTGGCGCCGGGGGCGGGCCGCGCTCGGCCCGTCCTCGGAGGGGATTGAGGAAACTCGGGGCGGCCCGGCGTTTCCTTGAGAGAAGCGTCCCGGCCGCAAAGTTCATTGTTTCGCGCGTTCGATGCGCACCAGGGTCGCTTCGGAATCGATCGTCCGGGCGCGGACGATTTGTTCATCGGCCGCGTCCTTTGAATCAAACGGCCCGAGGCGGACCCGGTGGACAGTCCGCCCATTTTGTTCGCGATCGCTGACTGCCGCACGGAAACCAGCGAGGGCCAGGCGTGCGCGCTGCTGTTCGGCGTCTTCGGCCTTGGAGTAGGCGCCCACTTGCACGAAATAAACGAAAGGGTCACGGACTGCGCGCGCTTCGGCATCGTCCGGACCCGTCGATTGGCCGTTGAGGATCGCCGCGGCGTCGCGATTGCTGTGCGGCAGCGGGTTG
>JBEVLR010000150.1:0-8120 GCA_040509075.1 Burkholderiaceae bacterium
CGGCGCCGCGCCGGCGACGGCGGCCGCGGCGTCGCGTTCCCAGGCGTCCCGCAGCGCCGCCCAGCCCGGCGCGCCGAGTTCCTCCAGCGTTTCCATGTTGCGCTCGAAAATCGCGGCCGCGTCGGGAAAAGCGGCCACGGCGCGGTCGACGCTGTCCTCGCGCAACAGGTGCAGGGTGGGGTAAGGCGATCGATTCGTCGCGTTCGTGACGTCGTCGGGCCCGGATTCGGCGAATCGGAATTGCGGGTGGAAGCTCGCGACCTGCAGCACGCCCTCCAAGCCCATGTCCTCGACCGCCGCATCGGCCAGTTCGAGGAAATCGTTGAAATCCTCGAAATCGGTCAGGAACCCCGGATGGATCAGGAGCGTGGTGTCGACCTGCCGCGGGTCGGCGTCGGCCAGGCGCCGCAGCTCGACGCACAGCGTGGCCAACAGCGTTTCGGGGTCGGCGGCGGCGCTGTGGACGTAGCGGATCTGCTCCTTGACGTCGACGGCGCGCGCGAACGGGCACAGGTTCAAACCGATGACCGCGCGCCGCACCCAAGCGCGGGTGCGTGCGACGGCCAACTCGGCGGGGATGTCGCCGTCGGTCGCGGCCTTGTCGGAGCGGGCCATGCGGATCCTGTTCCAGGAAAAAGGCCCGCGGACCGGGCGCCGGCGGGCAAAGACGGCATCGTAACCCCGAGGCGACCGGCGAACGCCACGCGCGCGTCGGTCGGCCTCGACGATAATTCGGAATGAATCCTCACGTTCCGGCCGCGCCCGCCGCGCCCGCCGATCCCTCCACCGGCTCCTGCGCCGACCCGTCCCCGGGCTCCGCGCCGTTCAGCCGGCTCCCACTCGCGCCTCAGGTCGTGGCGAACCTGACGCAGCTCGGCTACGTCGACATGACGCCCGTCCAGGCCGCCGCGCTGCCGCTCGCGCTCGCGGGCCACGACCTGGTCGCCCAAGCCAAGACGGGCAGCGGCAAGACGGCCGCGTTCGCGCTGGCGATGCTCGACAAGCTGAACCCACGCCATTTCGGCATCCAGGCCCTCGTGCTCTGCCCCACGCGCGAGTTGGCCGAGCAGGTGGCGGTCGAGACCCGCCGTCTCGCGCGTTGCGAGGAAAACGTCAAGGTGCTGACGATCGCCGGCGGCGTGCCGGTGCGCGGCCAGCTCGCCAGCCTGGAGCACGGCGCGCACGTGATCGTCGGCACGACCGGCCGCGTGCTCGACCTGCTCGAACGCCAGGCGCTCGACCTTTCGGGCCTGAAGACGCTGGTGCTCGACGAAGCCGACCGCATGCTGGACATGGGCTTCCTCGACGACATCCGCGCCATCGCCGGCGCCTGCCCGAAGGCGCGCCAGACGCTGCTGTTCTCGGCCACCTTCCCCGACGGCATCGTCGCGCTGAGCCGGCAATTCATGCGCGATCCGCGGCGCGTCGAGCTCGAGAGCCGCCACGGCGCGGCGCAGATCCGCCAACTTTGGTACGAAGTCGCCCCGACGCAGCGCCTGCACGCCGTCGGCCGCCTGTTGCGCCATTTCCAGCCGGCCGGCACGCTGGCGTTCTGCAACACGCGCCAACAGTGCCGCGACCTCGTCGACGTGCTCACGGCGCAAGGCATCCAGGCGGCCGCGCTGCACGGCGACATGGAGCAGCGCGACCGCGACCAGGTGCTGATCCGGTTCGCCAACCGAAGCTGCTCGGTGCTCGTCGCGACGGACGTCGCCGCGCGCGGCCTGGACATCGCGCAGCTCGAGGCCGTGATCAACGTCGACGTGACGTTCGAGCCCGAAGTCCATGTCCACCGCGTCGGCCGCACCGGCCGTGCCGGCGAGCACGGTCTCGCGCTGAACCTGGCGAGCATGGAGGAAATGGGACGCGTCGGGCAGATCGAGCTGATCCAGCGGGCCCAGACGCGATGGCACCGGCTCGACGAACTCGACGAGGGTTCCGACCAGCCGCTCGTCGCGCCCATGGTGACGCTGCAGATCCTCGGCGGCCGCAAGGAGAAGATCCGGCCGGGCGACGTGCTGGGCGCGCTCACCAAGGACATGGGTTTCGAGGGCGCCCGGATCGGCAAGATCAACGTCACCGACATGTCGACCTACGTCGCGGTCGAACGGTCGATCGCGGATCGGGCGCTGGCGAAGCTGAATTCGGGCCTGGTCAAGGGCAGGCGGGTGCGGGCGCGGCGGATCGACGGCGACGCGCCTTGACGGCGGCGCGGCCGTCGAGGCGGACGCCGACTCCGCCGCGGATCGCGCAGATCCCCGCGGATCCCGCAGAATGGGCCCCATGGACGCGCTCGACCTGCCCGCGTATTTCCGCCGCATCGGCTACACCGGCGCCGCGGCGTCGCCCGACGTCGCGACCTTGGGACGACTCATCGCGCTGCACCGCACCGCGATCGCGTTCGAGAACATCGACGGCCTGGCCGGCCGCGTGCCGCGGCTGGACCTCGGGTCGCTGCAGCGCAAGCTCGTCGACCGGCGGCGCGGCGGCCATTGTTTCGAGCAGAACCACCTGTTCCGCGCGGTGCTGGAGCGGCTCGGCTACCGCGTCGACGGGCTCGAAGGCCGGGTGCGGATCGGCGTGGCCAGCGGCGGTCCGGACACCCCGCGCACGCACATGGCCCTGCGGGTGACGATCGACGGCGTCGCCTACCTGGTCGACGTCGGGCTCGGCGGCCCGACGCCGATGGCGGCGCTCGCGCAGGACGAACGCGGCGTGCAGGCCATCGACGGCGAGTCCTACCGCATCGTCGACGTGGAGCACGGGGGCGAGCCTGCGTGGATGATGCAGGGCCGCGCGGACGAGGCCTGGCAGGACATCTACCTGTTGCACCGCCGCATCGCCGGCCCGGCCGACTACGAAGTCGCCAATTGGTTCGTCTCCACCAGCCCCGCGGCCGTGCTGCAGACCGAGCTGATCCTGTCGCGCCCCCTTCTCGACGGCACCAGGCACGGGCTGCGCAACGATCGCCTGATGACGCGGCATCGCACAGGCAGGCCCAAGCTGCGACGGCTGACGGCGCGCGCCGATTTCTCCGAAGTGCTGGCGGACATTTTCCTGTTGCAGATCGACGACGGCGACCTGGACGCAGTGATGGCCACCGTCGAGCGCGCACGCGGCGGCGAACGGGGACATTGACCGGATCCGGCATGGCGCCACGGCCGGGCACGAGGCTTGCTCAGTCGTTGCCAGGGGCCGCGAGGCCATGCAAGGAGACCTGAATGATTCCGACAGCTCTACTCCGTTGTCCCCGCGGGTTCGGCTTGACCGGCGTCGCGGTGCTGGCGAGCCTGGCGTTGACGGGCTGCAACCCGTCGAATACCGCCACCGCCTCGTCCGCCAGCGATCCGCAGGCCGTTTCCGCGGGCACGGCGCTCGACGATTCCGTGATCACCACCAAAGTCAAGGCCGCGTTGCTGACCGGCACGAACGGCAAAGGCGCCGACACCGGCGTCGAGACGCGCAAAGGCGAAGTGCTGCTGAGCGGCTTCGTCGACGATCAGGCGCAGGCCGACCGCGAGTCGCAGCTGGCCCGGGGAGTCGAAGGCGTCAAGTCGGTGGACAACAAACTGATGGTCAAGGCAGGCCGTTCCACCGCGGGCAACGTGCTCGACGATTCCGTGGTCACGGTCAAGGTGAAGTCGGCGCTGATGGCCGACACGCAGACCAAGGCGAGCGACATCGCCGTCAGCACGAACAAGGGCGTCGTGCAGCTGAGCGGCTTCGTCGACAGCACCTCCCAGCAGGCGCGGGCGGCTTCCGTCGCGCGCACGGTCGAAGGCGTCCAAAGCGTCGTCAACGACACCAGCATCAAGCAATAGTCACCGCAACTTGGAGAAACCATGCTCTACACCATCGCCGTCATCCTCGTCATCCTGTGGCTCGTCGGGATGCTCACCTCCGTCACGCTCGGCGGCCTGATCCACATCCTGCTCGTGATCGCGATCATCGCGGTGCTGTTGCGCGTGATCAGCGGGCGCGGGATCTAACCGGCCCTTCAGCCCGACGAGGCCGCGCCCTGCGCGGTCTCGATCGCCGCGTGCACGCCCGAGGCCGCGTTCAGCACCGCCCCCGCGTCGCCGCCGAGCACGGCGCCGGCGAGCGTGAACACAGCGCCGGCGAGCGCGATGCGGGCATCGGCGGCCTTCACGCCGACCAGGAACGCGTCGATCCGGCGCACCGCCTCCTGCAGCCGCGTCGCGGCTTCGGCGCTTCGCGCGCCCAGCATCGCAATGGCTTGCGTGCGCAGCTCGATGGCGCGCCGGTCGAGCGCCTTTTCCAGCTCCAGCGACTGCGCGGCCCCGGGCTCGTCGGGATGGTCGCATCGGTAGTCGGACAGCAGCGTCGACGCCCGGCCGGCGGCGTCCGCGAGCTGGGCGGCTGCGAGAACGGGGTCGGCCGGAGCGGACGGGGTGGGGTCGATGCGCATCGGTCAGTTTCTCCTTGCGGGCGTCGCCGCGGGTCAGAGCGCCTGCGCGTCGCCGCGCACCGCCTCGACCAGGTTCACGAAATCGGCAACGAGCGCGAGGCGCTTGGCGCCGTCGAGCCGGTCGAAGTGGTCGATCAGCGCCGTGTGCGCGGCGAGCAGGGCGTCGGCCGCGGTCGAAAACGCGTTGACGCGGCGCAGCTCGAGTTCGCCGGCGGCGATGTCGGCACGCGTCGCCGCCTGCGCGAATCGCCACGGCAACCGCGCTTGGACATCGGCTTGCGTCGGCGCGTCCGAGGCGGCCACCAAGCGCCTCAGTTCGCCTTCCATGACGTCCTGGGAGTCGCGAAGCTGGCCGGCGTAGATGGCCCCGGCGTAGGTTTTCATCGCACCGACGACGACGGCGAGCGCATCGCGGTTGTCTTCCAGCGTCGCGCGCTCCAGCCGCCGCACCTTTTCCTGCAGCACGATCGCCGCCGCGGCGCGGGCGAGCCTGGAAGCCGCGTCGACCTTGTGCTTGTCGAATATCGGCGTGCCGTCGCGGTCTTCGAGCTGGTCGACCGCGCCGGTCGCCGCCTTGGCCTCGCGCTCGAGCGCCGTCGGCTTTTCGCCGGCGAGCTTGGCCAACGCCGTGGCGTAGGCGGACAAGGCCTTGGCGAACAGCGCGGCCGTGCCGGCCTCTTTCGACAACGGGCCGCATTGGCGCCGCGCATCGCGCTCGGACGCGGCGTCGTCGAAGGGCCCCGCGTTGCCGAGCGCCTTGAAACGCAGGCGTCGTTCGCACGCCTTGCCGATGCCGTCGGCAAACGGTTCGTAGTCGCGGGCAAGGCGATCGGCGGCGGCGCCGAAATCGGCCACCGGCTGCAGCGGCGCCGCGCAGGCGGCCATCAGCGAGGCCGCAAGGAGCGCGGCCGCCCGGGGCGGGTTGAAACGGATCGGCATCGGCAGGAACATCTGCAGCTCCCGGAAAAGGGGTGGTTGGCCTGGGCGCGGAGTCTAGGGACGACCGCGCCGCCGCGCATTCGCCCTGATGGGGGATCCTCCGGCGGCCGCGATCGCGCGGCGCGCTTCCCGGCGCCGGGCTTGCCGCAGAATGCGGGCTGTCCGGACTTTCCCAGAAAACGCCATGAAGCTCCCGTTCCTTCGCGTCTTCGCGACCTTGGCGCTCGCCGCCTTCGCGCTCGGGGCCCGCGCCGATGAAGTGCAGGTCGCCGTCGCCGCGAATTTTTCCGCCCCGGCGCAGAAGATCGCCGCGGCGTTCGAACGCGACACCGGCCACACGGTGAAGCTGTCGTTCGGCGCGACCGGCAAGTTCTACGCCCAGATCGAGGCCGGCGCGCCGTTCGACGTGCTGCTCGCCGCCGACCAGTCCACGCCGCAAAAGCTGGTCGCCGAAGGCAAGGGCATCGCGGGCACGCGCCGCACTTATGCGGTCGGCAAGCTGGTGCTGTGGTCGTCCGATCCGGCGCTGGTCGACGCCAAGGGAGACGTGCTGAAATCGGACAAGTTCAAGCACCTGTCGGTGGCCGACGCCAAGCTGGCGCCTTACGGCATGGCCGCCAAGCAAACGCTGGATCGCCTGAAGCTGGCCGACGCGGTGCAGGCCCGGTTGGTCACCGCCGAGAACATCGGGCAGGCCTACCAGTTCGTCGCGACCGGCAACGCCGAACTCGGCTTCATCGCGCTCGGCCAGGTGCAGCCGCCGGACGGCTCGAAAGCGCCGGGATCGATGTGGATCGTGCCCGGCGACCTGTACGCCCCGCTGAAGCAGGATGCGGTGGTGATCTCGGCCGGGAAAACGGCTGGCGCGGCCACCGCGTTCGTCGACTACCTGTCGACCGACGGCGCGCGCGCGGTGATCAAATCCTACGGCTATGCTTGGTGAAGGCCTCCAGGCCGGCCGCGCGGCCCACTCCCCGCGGGGATGCCGGCGCCGATGATCGACGACGCGCAACTGGGGGCCGACCTGCAGGCGGTGGCGCTGACGCTGAAGCTGGCCTTGGTCGTCACCGCGCTGCTGATCGCGATCGGCACGCCGCTGGCCTGGTGGCTCGCGCGCACGGCTTCGCGCTGGAAGGCGCCGCTGTCGGCCGTTGTCTCGCTGCCGCTGGTGCTGCCGCCGACCGTGCTGGGCTTCTACCTGCTGATGCTGATGGGCCCGCACGGCCCGGTCGGTGCGGCGACGCGGGCGCTGGGCATCGGCCTGCTGCCCTTCAGCTTCACGGGACTGGTGATCGCGTCGATGTTGTATTCGATGCCGTTCGTGGTGCAACCGATCCAGACCGCCTTCGAAGCCATCGGCGCGCGGCCGCTGGAGGCCGCCGCGACGCTGCGCGCCGGCCCATGGGAACGTTTCGTGCACGTGGCGCTGCCGCTCGCGCGGCGGGGCGTGATCACCGCCGCGGTGCTCGGGTTCGCGCACACGGTGGGCGAATTCGGCGTCGTGCTGATGATCGGCGGCAACATCCCCGGGGCGACGCGCGTCATCTCGACGCAGCTGTACAACCACGTGGAAGCGCTCGAATACCCGGCCGCGCATCGGCTGGCGGCGGCGCTGCTGGCGTTCAGCTTCGCCGCGCTCTGGTGGATCCACCGGCTGCGTCCGCGGCATGCGATGTTCGGCGCGGCGACGGCCGGCGACGTCGCCGACCTCCGGATGCCGCGTTGATCACCGCTGCGCTGAGGCTGGCGCGCGGCGCGTTCACGCTCGACGTCGCGCTGACGCTGCCGGAACGCGGGGTCAGCGCGCTGTTCGGCCCTTCGGGGTGCGGAAAGACGACCTTGCTGCGCTGCCTCGCCGGCCTGGAGCGCGCGCCGGGCGGCCGCGTCGTCGTCGACGGCCAGGCCTGGCAAGACGATGCGCGGCGCCTTTTCGTGCCGACGCATCGCCGTGCGGTGGGCGTGGTGTTCCAGGACGCCGGCCTGTTCGAACACTTGAGCGTGCGCGGCAACGTGGCGTTCGGATGGAAGCGGCTCGCGCCGACGCAACGCCGCGTGTCCATCGAGGAGGCGGCCGCGTGGACCGGGATCGGGCCGCTGATGGAGCGATCGACGGCCGGCCTGTCCGGCGGCGAGCGCCAGCGCGTCGCGATGGCGCGCGCGCTCGCGGTCAGCCCGAAACTGCTGCTGATGGACGAACCGCTGGCCGCGCTCGACGCCGCGGGCAAGGCCGAAATCCTCCCCGCGCTGGAGCGGCTGAACGAGGTCTCGGGCATTCCGATCGTCTACGTGAGCCACGCGATCGCCGAAGTCGCTCGGCTGGCCGATCATCTGGTGCTGATGGGCGCCGGCCGGGTGGTGGCCGCCGGGCCCATGGCCGATTTGCTCGGCAGGCTCGACCTGCCGCTGCCCCCGGGCGAGGATGCGGGCGTCGTGCTTCGAGGCGTGATCGCGGAGCGCGACGCCCGCTGGCGGCTGGCCCGGCTGGACGTGCCGGGCGCCGTGTTCTGGACACGCGACGCCGGCCTGGCGCTCGGCGCCCGCGTGCGCCTGCGCGTGCTGGCGCGCGACGTGTCGCTGAGTTTGGCCGCGCAGCCGGGCAGCAGCATCCTGAACCAGTTGCCGGCCGTCGTCGACGGGCTGGCCGACGACGTCGATCCGTCGCAGATGCTGGTTCGGCTGCGCACGCGTTCGACCGACGACGCCGCCGCCGCCACGATGCTGGCGCGCGTGACGCGCCGCTCCGCCCAGATGC
>JBEVLR010000151.1:0-3924 GCA_040509075.1 Burkholderiaceae bacterium
CGAGAGGATGCGCAGCAGCTGTTCGCGTTCCTCACCGACGAGGAGCGCACGACGTTCCGCCTGCTGATCAAGATCTCCGGCATCGGGCCACGCACCGCACTGGGCGTGCTGTCTGGCCTGTCGGTGAGCGACCTCGCCGGCGCCGTCGCGCGCCAGGAAGGCGGACGGCTGCAGAAGGTGCCGGGCATCGGCAAGAAGACGGCCGAACGGCTGCTGCTGGAACTCAAGGGCAAGCTGGGCCCCGAGCTCGCCGCCAGCGGCGCGACCATCGCCAGCGACGCGCAGGGCGACATCGTGCAGGCGCTGATCGCGCTCGGCTACAACGAGAAGGAAGCGGCGATGGCGATCAAGGGGCTGCCGAAGGACGTCGGCGTGTCCGACGGCATCAAGCTGGCGATGAAGGCGCTGTCGTGAGCCGGCGCGGCCCATAATCGACGGATGTCCATACAGACCGACGATTTCGGCGCCGGAGGGCCCGCCGCCGCGTCATCGGGCCGCGCGGCGCGCGTCGTCGCCGCGGGGCCCGCCTCGCCGAACGAAGAGGCGATGGAGCGCGCGTTGCGGCCCAAACGGCTCGACGATTACGTCGGCCAGGTGAAAGCGCGCGAGCAGCTCGGCATTTTCATCGGGGCCGCGAAGAAGCGCGCCGAGGCGCTCGATCACGTGCTGCTGTTCGGGCCGCCCGGCCTCGGCAAGACGACGCTGAGCCACATCATCGCCGCGGAGCTCGGCGTCAACCTGCGCCAGACTTCGGGGCCGGTGCTGGAAAAGCCGAAGGACCTGGCGGCGATCCTGACCGGGCTCGAGCGCAACGACGTGCTGTTCATCGACGAGATCCACCGCCTGTCGCCGGTCGTCGAGGAAATCCTGTACCCGGCGCTGGAGGATTTCCAGATCGACATCATGATCGGCGACGGCCCCGCCGCGCGCTCGATCAAACTCGACCTGCAGCCCTTCACGCTGGTCGGCGCCACCACGCGCGCCGGCATGCTGACGAACCCGCTGCGCGACCGTTTCGGCATCGTCGCCCGGCTCGAGTTCTACACCGCCGAAGAACTCGCGCGCATCGTGGCGCGTTCCTCCGGCTTGCTCAACGTGCCGATCGACCCGGAGGGCGCGCTGGAACTCGCGCGCCGCTCGCGCGGCACGCCGCGCATCGCCAACCGCCTGCTGCGCCGCGTGCGGGATTACGCGGACGTGAAGGCCCAGGGACGCATCACGGTGCCCGTGGCCGAACTCGCGCTCGCGATGCTGGACGTCGATCCGCAGGGTTTCGACGTGATGGACCGCAAGCTGCTGGACGCCATCGTCCACCGCTTCGACGGCGGCCCGGTCGGCCTCGACAACGTGGCGGCGGCGATCGGCGAAGAGCCCGGCACGATCGAGGACGTGATCGAACCCTACCTGATCCAGCAAGGCTACCTGCAGCGCACGCCGCGCGGCCGCATCGCGACGATCGCCGCTTATCGGCACCTCGGGCTGGCGCCGCCCGTCCGCGCCGGAACCGATCTGTTCGGCGCCGCCGACGCGCCGCCCGCCTGACCGCCGGCCACGGCTGCCGGGCGGGCGTCAGGCCGCGACCCGCGGCAGCGCCCTGCCGTCGCGCATCAAGCGGATCTGGTGGAGATCGGGCGGGATCCCCACCTCGGCGAACCGCCGCACGCGGCGTGCGTCGTGCACGGCGCGTTGGCGCTCCAGGGCTTCGATCTGCTGCCGGATCTGGGACTGGCCGGACGCCGCCGCGGGAACGCCGCCGTCGGGGACCGAAGCGGCGGCCAAGGATCGGATCAGCAGGGAAATCCGTTGGCTTTGCTTGTAATCGTCATACACCTCTTTTCTGGCCAGGCAGCTGTCTTTGGTGTGGAACTGGACCTCGAACTTGCTGCCCCCGTACGTGAACACCGCATGAACGGCACCGTAGTCGGATCCCTTCCCGAAGAAAATCTTGACCTTGTCCGCCGCCACGCCGACGATGCGCCGGAACTGCTCGATCCCGCGCTGCGTCCGTTGCGCATAGGTGCCGATGTCGCCGCCCAACACGAACTGCAGGCGCAGCGTGTCCCCCACCAAAGTCTTCAAGTGCTGCACATTCATCGAGTACGTTGAAGGCCCGAATGACTGCGACTTCCGATGCAGCTTGAAGTAGGTCGATCCGTAGGGCTTGACGATCGACGGGACCGCAGGCGCCGGTTCGAAATAATCCCCCTCGGCGCCGGGCCGCCGCTCCTCCGGAGACGACCTCGACCCCCTTGCGTACCAGGCCTGGCCGGCGCTCATGGCCTGGCGATCGGCATTCGACGGCAGCGGCGTGTCGGCGGGCGGCAAGACGACCTCCGCGCCGATGCCCGCGGCGACCTCGTTCGCGAACCGAAGAACGTTGCTCGCGACCCGATCCGCCGCGCCCAGCACCTGCTGCGTGGCGACGTGCAGCGCCGCGTCCGAGAGCGACTCCGTCGGCTCGGCCTGCGGAAGTTCCAATTCCAGCGGCCCCAGACTCGACACCTTGCGCCGATCCTTGAGGGCCGGACCCTTCGCCGAAGACGGATTTCCTTGCGCCGCAGTCCGGCTCCCGGACCAAGGCGTGGCCGACGAATCGGCTTGCGGACAAGGCCCGGTCGCCGTGGGCGCGCCCATCTCCATGTTCGGGAGGCTGCCGCTGAGGTAGGCCGACAGGCGGGCCCCGGCGGCGCCGGAGATGGCGATCGGTTTGGAGGAAAACGGCTGGATGTCCAGCAACCGGCTGTCGGAAGCGCGGCGAAGCGAGGATGCCAACGGCGTGGAAATCGCCCCGGCCGCCGCGCTCATCGGACTGGCGGATTCGCGACTGAACAACCCGTCGCTCATCCAGCTCAGGACAGCATCTACTTGTAACAATTTTATGCCCTCTTTTGGGCAAATTCTAAGGGAAATCCCTGAGTGCTCAAAAGTTGGGCACGCGAAGATATTTCCCATTTCCCGAAGTTGCGCGGCCCGCGGCCGGCATACGCGCGCATCCAGCCGCTTTCCCGCGGCAATTTTCATGATTGCGCTCCACCCATGATGGCGAAGGATCGGCGCGCCTTCGCAGGCGCGGCGCGGTTCAAGCCGGCCGGGATCAGCCGAGTTCGCCGAGCGCCGAATCCAGCAGGTGGCTCGTGTCGTTCCAGCCGACCAGCGTCAGCCCGGAATCGGTGTGCAAGAGCCGGTTGATCGCCGCGTTGTCCAACGCCCAGATGCGTTGCGCATCGAGCGGGATCCGGGACGCGGCGCGGTACAGGCAGTCCAGCACACCGCCGTGCGCGACCAGCACGATGGTGCGGCCGGCATGCGCCTGGACGATGCGCAACGTCGCTTCGACGCAGCGGGCGTAGAACACGCGCAGCGACTCCCCGCCGCCGGGCGAGAAATCCGGATCGCGGCTTTTCCAGCGCGTCGATTGCTCGGGCCACCGCGCGGCGACCTCGGCGTGCGTCAAACCCTGGAAGCTGCCGAAGCTGCGTTCGCGCAAGCCGGCGTCGAGCATCAGCGGCACTTGGTTGGCCGATGCGATGGCCTGGGCGGTCGCCTGCGCGCGCGCGAGATCGCTGCTGACGACGATATCGGGACGGGCGTCCGACAACGCGTGCGCCGTGTGGCGGGCTTGCTCGCGGCCGCGATCGTTCAGCGGAATGTCCAGTTGGCCTTGCAGGCGGGACTCGACGTTCCAGGCCGTTTCGCCGTGCCGCACCGCGATCAGTTGCGTCGGTTCATTCATGCGGACGTCCCGAGGAGGCGCCGCCGCGTCATACGCCCCAGACGACGGGCTGCTTCGCCGCCTGGGCGAGCTTGAGCATCTCCACCATCGGCCACACCCGCCGGCGCAGCGAGACGCCGTCGGATCCGCCGGCGTCGCCGCGTTCCGCGTCCGCCGGCGCCGGGCTTTCCGCGGCCGCCGCGGCCTCGAGC
>JBEVLR010000152.1:0-10134 GCA_040509075.1 Burkholderiaceae bacterium
TGTGGAAGCTGCTCTCCGCCTGGGCGGCGATGGGCTTTCGAACCCCCAAGGTCCATGGGGTTCCGCTCTAACCGGCGATCCCGTCCAATTCGGCCACGACATCTGCGGACAGCGCGATCTGCGCCGCCGCCAGGTTTTCGCGCAGGTGCGCGAGCGACGAGGTTCCGGGGATCGGCAGCAGGTTCGGCGAACGCTCAACAGCCAAGCCAGCGCGACCTGCATCGGCTTGGCGCCGAGCCGCGCGGCGACCTCCGACAACGCCGTCGACTGCAGCGGCGTGAAGCCGCCGAGCGGAAAGAACGGGACATAGGCCGTGCCGGCGCGGGCGAGCTCGTCGATCAGCGCATCGTCGTCCCGGTGCGCCAGGTTGTACTGGTTCTGCACGCAGACGATCGCGCAGATCGCCCGCCCCTGCGCGATCTGCGCGGCGGTGACGTTGCTCAGGCCGACGTGGCGCACCAGGCCCCGCCGCTGGAGCTCGGCCAGCGCCGTCAACGGCTCCTCGAGCGAGCCCTCGGCCGGGCCGTGCGTGCCCAGCATGCTGCGCAGGTTGACGACATCGAGCGCATCGAGGCCGAGGTGGCGCAAGTTGTCGTGCACCGCCTGCGTCAACTCGGCGCCCGACATCGCGGGGATCCATGCGCCGTCCGCGCCGCGGCGGGCGCCGATCTTGGTGACGATGACGAGATCGTCGCGGTACGGATGCAGGGCCTCGCGGATGATCTGGTTGGTCACGTGCGGGCCGTAGAAATCGCTCGTGTCGATGTGGTCGACACCGCATTCCACGGCTTGGCGCAGCACCGAGACCGCGCCGGCGCGATCCTTGGGCGGCCCGAATACGCCGGGACCGGCCAGTTGCATGGCGCCGTATCCGACGCGCTTGACGGTGCGCGCGCCGAGCTTGAAAGTTCCGGATTTTCCGAGGTCGGTCATGGGGACCTCCTGTTGGAATTCGAGCGCCGCGGCGAAGTGGTCGAGGTGGATCCGGCGGGCTCGCTCATCGTGCGCATCGGCTCGGCGGTCGACCTCGCCGTCGATGCGGCGATCGCCGGCAGCGGCGTCATCCACCTGTTCGAGGACTGGCTGCGCCCGCACTTGGCCAGCGGCGCGCTGGAACCGGTGCTGGAGTCCTGGCGGCGGCCTTTCACCGGGCCGTTCCTCTTACCCGAGCCGCGAACTACGGCCCGCCCCGCTGCGCGCGTTCATCGGGTCCATCCAGTCGGCCAACGCGGCTCAGGCGGCTTCCGGCCCGCTCGCCTGATCCAGGAGCGCCCGCTCGCCTTCGGTCAGCGCCAGCTCGGACGCCGCCGAAAAGCTGCGCAGCTGCCCGACGTCGGTGGCGCTGGCGATCGGCGCCGTGACGCCGTCGCGCGCGATCAGCCAGGCCAGCGCCACGACCGCCGGCTGGGTTCCGCGGCGTTGCGCCACCTGGTCGAGCGCGTCGAGGATGCGCAGGCCGCGCGGGGTCAGGTATTTCCTGACGGCGCCGCCCCGGGGGCTTCGACCCAGGTCCTTGTCGCTGCGGTACTTGCCGGTCAGGAAGCCCGAAGCGAGGCTGTAATAAGGGATCACGCCCAGCCCCTGGCGCATCGCCAGGTCCCGCAGCGGCCCGTCGTAGCCCGCGCGCTCGACCAGGTTGTATTCGGGCTGCAGCACCTGGTAGGCGGGCAGGCCGTTGAGGCGCGCCGAATCTTGCGCCTCGGCGAGCCGGCGGGCATCGAAGTTCGAACAACCGAACGCCCGGATCTTGCCGGCCTTCAACAACCGGTCGTACACGGCGAGCGTCTCTTCGTACGGCGTTTCCGGATCCGGCCGGTGCGATTGGTAGAGATCGATCACGTCGGTGTTGAGCCGCCGCAGCGAATCCTCCACCGCGCGCTCCATCCAATGCGCGCCGAGCCCTTTGCGCTCGTCGCCCATGTCGGAACCCACTTTGGTGAACAGCAGCACCTGCCGCCGGCGCGCAGGGTTGGCGCGCAGCCAGCGGCCGATCAAGGCCTCCGATTCGCCGCCTTCGTGGCCCGGCACCCATCGGGAATAGACATCGGCGGTATCGATGGCGTTGAAGCCGGCGTCGACGAACGCGTCCAGCAGCGCGAAGCTGCGCGCCTCGTCGGCGGTCCAGCCGAACACGTTGCCGCCGAAGACGATGGGCGCGATGTCCAATCCGGTCTGGCCGAGGGGGCGGAACTGCATGGGGAATCTCCTGGAAAGGGGACGCGCAAGTGAAACGGGTCGACGGCGGCGCGCTCGGGCGGAGCAAGGCGCGAGCCCGCGCAGCCGGCGGCCGCGGAGATGCGGCGCGTTTGCGCGGTCTCGTTTCCCGGCGGTGGGGCGCCGGACGCGCCGCCGCTCACCGCTTCCGCGCGGCCCGACCCGCCACCGCCCGGGCATTCGCGGCCACCGCGGATCGGATCAGGGCCTTGAACGCGTCCTCGTCCAGCGTCTCGCCTTCACGGAGGTCGATGGCCCGGCGCGCGTTGCCTTCGAGACTGGCATTGAAGAGCTTGCGGGGATCGTCGAGCGACGCTCCGCGGAAGAACGTGAGCTTGACGACCTGCTTGTACGCTTCGCCCGTACAGATGCCGCCGTCATGCGACCAGACCGGCGTGCCGCGCCATTTCCATTCCTCCACGACGCCGGGATCCGCATCGCGGATGCGCTCGCGGACCCAGGCCAGCGTCCGGCCTCTCCAGTCGTCGAGCTCCCGGATCCTGTTCGTGATGTCTTGCGACGCCTGCGCATCGTCGGGAGCGAATTCCGCCATCATGGTGCCTCCTGGCCGAGCCGCGATCCTAACCGGACGCCCGCGGCGATCCGCCGACCGGGGGGCGATCGATCTTTCGGCGCCGCAGGCGCCGGCTCGCCGACCGACGGTCAGCCGGCGTGCGCCGGCTCCAGGCCTCGCCGGCGGGGTCGGACCTGGAATTCCCCGCCCTGCTGGCGACGGAGCCTGCGCAATTCCAAGTGGGCGAGGCACCGGCCGACGGGGTAGGCCAGCATCGTGATCGCTCCGGCGCCCAGAATCCGGTGATCCAGCCCACGCTGGAGCACCACGGCGCCGAGGCGCGCGTAGAGCGCGGGCAGATCGATCTCGCTGGGCTCGGTGAAGACCGTCAGCCGCGTGGCGCCGCGGCGGCCCAGCCAGCTCAAGCGCGCATGCAGCAAATGTTCCCAGACCTTCAGGCCGTCGATGAGGACCCCCCGCTACGGCGCGGCCGTGACGAGGTCGCGGCCCACGTAACCCGGCTCCACGCCGTTTTCGCGCGATAAGCCGTCGTAGAAATCGTCGCCGCCCACCGACCCCGTGCCGATGACGGCATCATCCTCGTCGAAAGCGACGAACACCGTTTCGTCCGGGCGGCGCATCCTCGCCCGCACGGCCTCCTCGGCCGCGGCGAAATCCGCGAACTCCTCGGTGCAATGCTTCCAGGTGGCATGGAGCATCGTCGTCAGTTGCCGCATCACGCCGTCCAGGCGGACCGGCTCGATTTCCCTCAGGTTCAGGACGCGGATCGCGTCCCGGTCGAAACCGGCGCTTCCCGCCGCCGCATGCGGCGGGACTTCCGAGCGTGATTCGATCGTCACGGGCGAGCGCATGTTCCAGATCCTTCGATGTCAGGTCGGCAGGATGGAACACGGCGGCAAGAGCCCGCCTTCGGAACCCGAAAAAACGAACGGCGAAACGAAGCGGCCGGCGCGGGCCCGGCAGGCTCGGGCCGGGGCCGGCGCGATGTCGAAGCAGACCGACCAGCCCGCGCGCCGCGCCCGGCCCGCTTGCCGGACGCCTACCGCGGGCGCCCCGCGCCGGGTGGCGCGGATCTCCCTAAAATCGCGGTCGTCCGCTTGCGGGCACGGCGGGTTTGCGCTGTAGCATCCGCGTTCGCGCAATGCGTGGCGCCCGGCGCGGGAACCGGCGCAGGGGCCCGCGGACGACTGGCGATCATCAACGGGATCAACGCTCCACGAACGGGCAGCAGCGCATGGCACGGCCGAATTTCCACGATCGCAGCTGGCGGGACATCGACTGGGACACGTGGGCTCCGCAATTCAGCATCACCGATCGCGCGAGCTCGATCCGCGAATTGCAGAACGGCATCGGAACGCGGTACATGGAAGTCCAGGATCTGCTGTCGCAGTTGCCGCCGCACGCCGGCAAGGCCAAGGCGCTGGTGGCGATGTGGCGGCAAGAGGTGAACGGATACGGCCGCACGATCATGTTCGCGGAATCGAACGCCGTGCTGCGCCGGCTGGACGACCTCCACCACCAGGTCACGTCCCAGCTGCATGCGGCGCGCCAGGCGGCCAAGGCCGCGCGCAAGCTGCGCCAGCGCGCATCGCCGTCCGCCGCGGGCGCCGCGGGCGCCAAGGGCGGCGGCCACGACGCCGATTTCGAAGGCATGCGCCACAGCGCCGCGACGTCGCGGCAGCGCGCCGACGATCCGGGGCCCGGCCAGGACACCGCCGCGTGGCGCTGGAAGATCGTGCAGGCCAACATGGCGCGCGAGTGCGACGCGCTGATCCCCGACACCGCCAAGCCGGTCAATGCACGCCAGTTCCGGGCGGCGATGGAGGCGGGCGACGACGCGGCGATCGAGCAGTTCCAGCACGCGCGCGACAACGGCATGGTGCGCATCCTCGTCGCCGGCAAGCTTCAGTTCTGGACGACCGGCCTGCCCAACCTGGAACAGCTGGGCATCGCGCGATTCTCGATCTACCGTCGCGACGGGCATTCGAAGCGCTTCGACCACGTCGCCGGCATCCGGCGGCCGGAACAGGTCGCGGCCGATCGCGAGGCGGCGCTGCGGGCGGCACCGCCGGATTGACCGCGCACCGGTTCGCGCGCGGCCTGTCGCCGATCCCGCATCGGCGACCCGTCCGTCCGGTCTTTCGGCATGGACCGGCGCGCGCGGGAACGCACGCCCCTACAGTCGGACGCCAAGACTTTCGGGAATCGCCCTTGAACTTGCCGCTGCCGCCCAACGCCTTCGATCCCGCACCGACCCGTTCCGGCCGGTTCCTCAACGCCAGCGGCCGCAAGGCCAACGGTCTCGGCAGCGCGCTGCGGTGGCTCGCCACCCGATCGCGCGGCGCCTGGCCGACGACCGTGGAAGACGTCCCGGTCGCCAAGCCCGAACCGCGCGTCGCCGATGGTTCGATCCGCGCGACCGTCATCGGACACGCGACCGTGCTGCTTCAAGTGGACGGCATGAACCTGCTCACCGATCCGGTGATGTCCAACCGGATCGGGCCGACCTCATGGCTGGGGCCGAAACGCGTGCGGCCGCCGGCCGTGCCGTTCGCCGACCTTCCGAAGATCGACGCCGTGCTGCTGAGCCACGACCATTACGATCACCTCGATCGGCCGACGATCGCCGCCCTCGCCGCGCGCGACGACCCGATCGTGCTGACGGGGCTGAAGGGGGGCGCGAAAGTGCCGTCCGGACGCGTCGTCGAACTCGACTGGTGGCAGGGCCGGACGGTGGGCGACCGGATCCGCGCCACCTATGTGCCGGCGGAGCATTTCTCCGGCCGCGGCCCGTTCGACCGCGACGCGACGCTGTGGGGCGGCTTCGTGCTGGAGACGCCGTCGGGCACGATCTACTTCGCGGGCGATACGGCGATGGGAAGCCACTTCGCCGCGATCCGCGAACGCTTCGGCGCGATGACGCTGTCGCTGATCCCGATCGGCGCCTATTTGCCGCGCTGGTTCATGGCACCCGTGCACATCGATCCGGACGAAGCGCTGCGGGCCAGCCTGACGCTCGGCTCGCAGACCAGCGTCGCGATCCACTTCGCCACCTTCGACCTCGCCGACGACGGATACGACGCCCCCGCGCTCGCGCTCGCACGGGCCCTGGCGCGGCTGGAAGGCCAGCCGCGCGGCAGCGATTTCCGCGTGGTGCCGTTCGGCGAGGCGACGATCGTGCGCCAGGCCCCGGCCGCCGGGAAGCCGCCCGAACGTTAGTTCGCGCGAGCGCATCCCCCTTCGCGCCCGCCGACGCCGGGACAGCGCATTTGCTGACAAGGTACGGTTATTGCAGAACGGTCGCCAAGACTGGAGAGGACCGCCATGAAACCGAACCCCGACCCCCTCATCCCGGGCCCTTGCTTCGAACTGCTTTTCACGCCGCTGCACGCGGCGTGGAATTGCATCACGGTGCCTTGCGACGAATCGGGCGCCGTCGACCTGGACGAGCTCGACAGCAAGAACCGCGAGCTCTATTTCTATGCGCACACGCTGATCGGCCGCGATTTCGCGCGACCGCTGGTGCATCGCAAGGAGGCGTCGATTTCCGCCGAATGATGCGCGGGAACGCAGCGGTCAGCTCCCCGCCAGCGCCTGGTTGATCACGGAATCCTTGTATCCCTTCGCCTGATCTTCGGTGAGTTCCGGCACCGCCAACCGGATGGAACGCACGGCGAGTTCCTCGCGAGCCTGCGTAGACAAGGGTCGGATCGCCGCCTGCGCGTCGGCCACGAATCGCGGATGGGCAATCGACGGGCGGGTGGCGAACGGCGCGAGGCCCGTGGGAAGCTGGGCCTGGTTGAAAATCCGGTGCCTGTTGAATCTTTCGCTCTCTTGCGAAATCTCCTCCACACGATGCTCGACGAGCTGCTGGACGACCGGGATGCGCTCCGGCGTCAGTTCATATTTGGGCTCGCCGATTCCGGACGCCGCATCCGACAGCGTCGTATGTTCCAGCAACATCGCCGGGTCTTCGCTCAACCCGTTGGCCACGATATCGCCGGAAGCGCCAGGCTTCTCACCCCGGTACAGGATCGCGTAGTTTTGCGCACGAAGCGGCGAACCGTCCGCAGCGGGCTGAACCATGTGCGCGACACGTTCCCCCTTTTCGAGCTCGGCACCGATGGTCGACAGCGTCGCGAGTTCACCGCCCGCACCGCCGCGCATGACGATGGACGCGGTGGCGTTGCCGATTGCGAAGTCGATGGGCTCTCGCTGCGGCTTGATCGTCTGCGCGAGTTTTCGCGTCGCGGCCAGCCGCCGGAGCGCTTCGTTGTCTTGATTGATCACGTTCTCGACGTTGCCGGGGCCATCCTGGAACGTGCCGCGCGCCCCTTCCAACGAACGATTCATCCGTCGGAGGCCGTCGAACTTGGTGCCGTCGAGCTGCCCCAATGCCGAAGCCCTCATGTAGTAGGCGGCTTGCTTGACTTGCGCCGCAGGCAACGCCTCCCCGGTGAAGACAGGCCCGGCGGCCGCTGCATCAGATCGATTCGGAAACATGGATTGTCCTGAATTCTCGAAAGCAATTCGATATCACTGAAAAGAGTCGAAGGGCCACCATTGGCGACACGACGCAGCGCGCCTGAGCCCGGGAACGGTCCGCCCGCCGCTCTCGGCGCCGGGCGGACAGTGGTCAACGCCCCGCCGTGGCGCGGGCGAGCATCAGCGGCGCGTCCACTCTCGCTTGCGCGGGCGTCAGTCCCGGCACCTCTTGCATGGCCGAATTGACGACCAATTCGGTCTGCTCCGCATCCGGCATCGCGGCGATCGCCCTGGCCGACCGGCGCTGGAAATCCCTGTCCATGATGGACGGACGAGTGGCGAACGGCACCTGGCCTCGGGGAAGACCGCCCCCTCGGGCCTGCTCCACCAATCCCGCGACGTTGGAATTGGCCGCCAGCATGACTTCTTTCATCTGTTCGATTCCGTCGTCAAGCCCTTCGGCTTGGCCGGCCACGACGGTGTATTCCACCCTGGCCTCATTCAGGGAGACATTGGTGTCGACGACGAACATCGCCGGATTCCTGCTCAGGCCGTCGCCGATGAGGTCTCGCTCGGGATCTTGGTGCCGTCCGGCTTGCAGCAACGCATAGTGGTGCGAAGGAACGGGCGCCGCCCTGCTGTAACGGCTGGGCCGCACGCCCGGGTGGAACATGTGCTTCATCCGTTCATCGCCTTCGAGGGCGGTTCGGGTGGTGGTGCGCGCCGTCAATTCGCCGCAAGTTCCGCCATGGGCCAAGTCGCTGGCACCCGTGTCGGCCATGGCCATGCCCAATTTGCCCTGTTCATCAGCGTCGGAGGCCTCGATCTTTTTCGCAAAATGGCGGGTGACTTTATGACGGAAAAAAGCGTCAGGATCCTCGTCCAAGACCGCCTGCACATTGGCGGGCTGGTCATAGATGCCTTCACGGGAGTCGCCCAAGGCAGCGTTGAGGCGGAACACCGCGCCACTGGAAACGGTGGGGATCGGACGCCCGTCGGCCAGGCGCCGAGCCCGATAGGACGAGGCCTGGATCTGCGTGGCCGACAAGTAACGTCCGCGGGCCGCCGTCGTCGTCGTCGTCGTCGGCGGCACCGGGTTGCCGCCGGTGCCGGAGCCGGAGGCGGAGTCCAGGGCGGGTGAATAACTGACTGTGTACATGAATAATTTCCGGGAAATTCAGCGACGATTCGTCTGTTTCTGAGAGGCGGCGCTTCGGCCCGTCAATGAGCCGCCGGCTGCGGCGGCGCCGGCCGTTCGCGCGGAGATCACCGCCGCGAGCGCGGGCCGCCGATCGCCGGAAACGATCGGAGCCGCGCTGTGCGGTGAACGATCATTCGACGGTGCGATCGGTGGCCATGGCCAGCACGTCCGCCTTGATCTGCGCGGCTTGCTCGTCCGTCAGGCCCGGCTTCACGGCTATCACGGAGCGGATCGCGCGTTCGTCGCGATCCGCGTCCGACAGGCCTTCGATCTTCGTGCGCGATTCGATCGCGAACTGCGGATGCATGGCCGACGGAGGAACGGCGAACGGTTCCGGCCCGCCGGAAGGTTGGGTTTGCCGCGCCTGCGCCAGCATCGCCGGAATGTCGTGGCTCTCGTTGGCGAGATCCTTGTATTCGCTCGCCCTGACTTCGGATTCCCTTTCGAAGAAGTAGGTGGGTCCGGTCGAATACATCGTCTTGGCGACGTCCAAGTCGAATTTCGAATCGGCGACGGCCAGCGCCGAATGGTCGCTGAGGACATCAACCACGACATCCTCTTCAGGTTTGACCTCGTTGGCGGACGTGCGCAGCAGGGAAAAATTGCGTTCCGGCGACAGGAAGGCCAAATTGGCGTATCGACGAGGCCCCCGGGCGATGGCGGGTTCAGCGGCGATTTGCATGTGATGCGCCTGTTCTCCCGGCTGGAGCGGGGTCATGAGCGTCGTCACCGAGGTCAGCGCATATCCGGTGCCGCCACCAGCCATTTCGACGCCCGCCAGGTTCGCATACGCTTTGTCCAAGGGCTGGCTGTCGGCGGATTCGCCGAATCCATTGGAGATCGCCTGCTGCACCTGACCGCGCCAGAACGCTTCGCCCCTGCTGTCGATCCGTGCGGATTGGACGTCGCAGGAGCCGTGGGGCGCCCTCTCATGCGCTTCATTCCGACCGATGTTGCCGCGCCCCATCCGGTGCAGCACGCTGGATCCGAGCGGCCGATCCAGGGCGGAACGCCGCAGGTGATAGGACATGGTCTCGAGTTCGCCGTGGGTCGCCAGCGTGTTCGGCGATCGTCCAAGGTGGGCTTGCGCCACCGGAGCTTGTTGCGCGAATGATTCGACCGGCGCGGTCGCCGCCGACGTCGAGGATTCCGTGTACATGGGTTTCTTCTTCTTAAAAAAAGGCGCTGCCCTGGATTGCGGGCGCCAAACGCGGCGCGAAAACCGTTGGCCCGCGGGATCAGGCCATCGGCGCCAGCATCTCCGCCATTTCGCCTTCCAGCTGCCGGCGCGCCGCGCGCACGAACGCGTTCGCTTCTTCCATGAAATCGAAATCGCAGTCTGCGGCGAGGCGGCGGGTCTCCTCGATCGGCTGCCCGATCTTGTCGCGACGCATCACACGCTGGAACGCATGCGCCGCGGAGCTGAGCGATGCGCCAGGCTTGCTGGTGGCCGGGGCGATGGGCGTGGAAATCACCGAAATGGAGGGGCAGGACAGGCTGGTGTACATGGCGTTCTTCCAGGAAATCTGTTGATCTGGAAACCAGTTTATGTACGTTGACACGAAGCCCTCTGCCTCAAATACGAAGAAATCAACCGAAATACGAAGATGCGAAGTGCACCCCCATGAAATCGGAAATGACCGCCGCCAATGCGAAGTGCAGCTTCGACAAATCAGCCATTGGTTGGCCCAAGAGGCCA
>JBEVLR010000153.1:0-5255 GCA_040509075.1 Burkholderiaceae bacterium
CCCGCCATCCGAAAGTCCACCATCACCGCGCTCGTCCTGCCCTGTCTCGCCGCGTTCATCGTGTTCGCCGTGTTGCTCGCGGCGCGCCTGCGTTGCGCGTCGGCGACCATCGCCGAGCTGCGCGATCAGCGCGATCGCGACATCGTCACCATCTCCAAGGCACGCCAGGAGGCGCTCGCCATGTCCAACACGGCCGATGAATTGGCCCGCATGCGCGCGGCGCTCGCCGATTCGCAGACGGCCCTCGCCGCCGTGCGCGCGGAACGCGACCAGGCGCGCCGCGACGCCGAAGCGGCGCACCGCCGCCGGCACGCTTTCCTGGCGGGCCTGGCGCACGATTTGCGCAATCCGCTGGCGCCGCTGTCGAACGGCATTGAACTGCTGCGCCTGACGGATCATGACGCGGCGGGCCGGCTGCGCACGCGCGGCATCATGGAGCGCCAGGTGGGCCATCTGCTGCGGATCGCCGACGAGCTGTCCGACCTCGCGCGCTTGTCGGGCGACCGCGCCTCCGTGCAGAAGGCGCCTTTGGAGCTGGCGGCGCTGCTCGAGGCGCTGGCCGATCGATGGCGGCCCGATCTGCACTCGCAGGAAATGACGCTGGACATCGATGCGCGCATCGGCGATTCGCCGAACCTCCATGGCGACGCCCAGCGGCTGTCGCAGGCGTTCGGCCACCTCATCGGCGACCTGGTTCGCCATTCGGAGCGCGGCACCGCGATGCGCATCCGCGCGGTGCCGCGTCCCGGCGCGATCGACCTGTTCATGGCCACCGCCGCCGATGCCGACGACGCGGGGGCGCCGCTGGAGGACGTGGACGCTTCGGTGCTCAGCCTCGGCGTCGCGCTCGCCGACCAGCTTCTGACGATGCATGGCGGCACGCTCCGGGCGCAACGCCCTCCGGGAACGCGCCGGGCACGGTTCACCGCCTGCCTGCCCATCTTCGGATCGCCCCTGGCGGCCGAAGCCGGCCCGCAGATCCAGGCGCCCGACACCGCGGGGAAAGCGCTTTCGGTGCTGCTGGCCGACGACAACGTCGATTTCTCGCACAGTTTCAGCACGATGCTGGAGCTGCTCGGCCATCGCGTCGAAGTCGTGCACGACGGCTTGACGGCGATCTCGGCCATCGTCGGATCGCCGCCGGACATCGCGTTCGTCGACATCGGCATGCCCGCGCTCGACGGCGTCGAGACCGTGCGCCGGGTGCGCGGCCAGGGCAACGCGCAGGATGTGTTGCTGGTGGCTGTGACGGGGCGCGGCGGCGCCGAGGATCGGGCGCGCGCCGCCGAAGCGGGGTTCGATCGCTACCTCGTCAAGCCATTCGCGATGCAGGACGTGCGCGATGCGCTCGACGCCGCCTGGGCCGTCCGCAGCGGCGCGCGGGCGCGCACGGCCGGGGGCTTTGCGCCATCGGAAAGCGCCTGAAAGCCCGAAGCCGCGTCCTGCGGCCGTCCACGGGCACGGTCGTTGCCGCCTGCGGTCAAAGGCGGACGGTGTCGTCCGCCTGTCGGATCAGAAGGGAGATCGGATGCCGCAAAATCCAGCCAGCCCGGCTGCTGCGCACTTCGGCGTGAGCGCCTTCGGGCGGCCGGGCGGGGCTCATACCGCTATTTGCGAGGCGGGTGGCGGCTCGCTCGTCGCTTCCAACGGGCGCTCCGAGCTCGAAGGGAGGCCGGCTGCCGGGCCCGGCAGCGTGCCCGTGCCGCCGGATACGGGGTTCCCGTCCATCGAAGTGCCGTCGCCGTCGCCGCCCACGCCCCCCGGGACGCCGCGTCCGATACCGATCGACGATCCGTCGCCGGCCACGCCTCCGGCACCGGTGGGCGAGCCGCCCAGGCCGCATCCGCCCGCGTCGTTGCGGACGATCCGGTGGATGAAGTGCAGCTTCCGCACGGCGGCCACCGACAGCACGAACGGGTAGAAATCGGGTTCGCCCATGCTGCGCGTGAGTTCGTTGAGCGCGCCGGTGAGTTCGATCCAGCCATTGACGACGCTCAAGAAAGCCAGGTCGTCGTCCGAAGGCGCGGCACCATCGGTCAGCGCCTGCGCCGTGAACGGTTCGTATTGGATCTCGTCGTGATGCGCGATGAGCCCGAAGCTGCGGGCGGTGTCGAGCGCGTCGACCATGTGCAGGTAATGCGCCCAGGTCTCGGCCCAGTCCTCGTACGGATGCGCGCTGGCGTAGGCGCTGACGTGCCGATTCATCCAGTCCGGCGGCGCGCCCTCGGCATAGTGGCGCTGCAGCGCGGCGCCGTAATCGACCCGGTCATCGCCGAACAGCGCGCGGCAGGGCTCCTGCGCCGGCGTCCCCCGCACCAGCCGCTGCCAATAGTAGTGGCCGATCTCGTGCCGCAGGTGGCCGATCAACGTGCGGTAGGGCTCGCCCATCTGCGAGCGCACCGTTTCGCGGTGGACGTCGTCCGCCTCTTCGACATCGATCGTGACCAGTCCATCGTCATGGCCCGTCATCACTTTCGGGCCGCCGATCGGGGCGCGCAGCAGGTCGAACATCACGCCCTGGGCCGTGTTTTCGCAGACCTTCGACTCGACCGGCAGCTTCAACGCGATCAGCTGCGACACCAGCGAACGCTTGGCGACTTCGACCTTCAACCACAGCGCGGCGCTGTCCCGGTCGGCCGGGTCGGGCACGGTGCGATCGAGGCGGCACGAACGGCAGAACGGCTGAAGGCGCGCGGCCTCGCCGTCGCGCAGCAGCCAATTGCACGGCGCGGCGGACGTCCAGTTCGCGCATCGCCGATAAGAAAGCAGCGGGGCGGCCGCCCCCACCCCTCGCGTCCGCATCGCCTTCCAGACGGCCGGCTCCCGCGTCGGCGCGAGCGGCCGCAGCAGCACCAGTTCCGGGTCGTATCCGAGCGGCGCGCCGCAGCCGAGGCAGACGTCGTTGCGGAAAAAGATCGGCCGGCCGCATCGGCAGCGGAACGCCCGGCTCGCGGTCGGCGTCGGGGTGCGCGGCGCGGGCGCGCGGCGGCCTGGGAGGGGCGTGTTCATCCGGGGAAGAGAGCAATCTCCGCGCCCGACTCGGGATTAAAGTCATGTCGGCCGCGAATCGCCGCCTGATCGAGGGATGGGGCACAGTCGCCCGCCGTCAAACTACGGGCGTGGCGGCCGCCGTGCCGCCGCGCCGACGCCACTTCCGGAACCAACGCCATGAACGCCCATCGCACCGCCTCCCGCCGCCGCGCCCTGCGTCTGTATGTCGCCGGACAAGGCACGATCGTTCTCGGCGCCGCCGCGATGACCTGGACGCATTCATTCGCGCCGATGGCGCTCGCCGCATCGGCGGGCCTGATGTTGACGGTGCCGTTGGTGCGCGATCTCGCCACCCGGCGCCGCGCCAAGGCTTGACGCGCTTCGCCGACGAGGCCGGGCGGGCCTCTGTAGGTGGCCTACCGCGCGCGCGAAGCGATCCGGCGGAAGCGGGCAGGGCGAACGCGCGACGGAGGAACTCTGCGAATCCCCAGGGCGATTCACCTCGGCTCGATTCCGCCCAAGACAAAAAAATGGGACTCCTGCAGCAACCGAGCCGAATTGCCAATGGTCTCCTTCGATAGCTTCGCCGCGGACAGACCGACCAAGCGCAGCTCATGATGCAGTTTGTTTTTCTTTCCGGCCGCTAGCAGGTTCTTGAGAAGCGCACGTCCGATCTTCGACCGTCCCTCTGACGGATTTCCGCTTTCGTACATCGGCAGAATCGCTGCCCCCAACCGCAATGCTTCCGCTACGCGAGCGGGCGGGGACTCGGAGGCCGGCCAAACCCGTCCTTACCTCCTTCGCGCTCTGTGAAAGATCGAATCCAATCTGCTTGGCATAGTCCAGAAATGCCATTGGGATGTTTTCCAATGCTGGGCCGCGCGGAGACCGGCCGCCGCTTCACCCGGGAGCGCGGCTTGCTGAGCCGGACGAGATCCCGACGGTTCGCACGCTTCTTGGCGGGCAGGGCCGCGGGACATCCTTCTCAAAACCTTGCCAGGAGAACGACATGGCCGATCCCCGACTCGTCACGGGACTCTTTCCCGACCGCGACAGCGCTGAGCGCGCCTATTCTTCGGTCGCCGCGCGCGGTTACGACCGCGACGACGTGAATCTCGTGATGTCCGACGAAACGCGTCAACGCCATTTCTCGTCCGCCGTTTCGACGGAACTGGGCACGAAAGCCGCCGAAGGCGCGGGCATCGGCGGCGCGATCGGCGGCACGGTGGGCGCCATCGCGGCGGCCGTGGCCGCCGTCGGCACGAGCTTGGTGCTGCCGGGGCTGGGGCTCGTCATCGCCGGCCCGATCGCCGCGGCGCTCGCCGGCGCGGGCGCGGGTGGCGCCGCGGGCGGGCTGGTCGGCGCGCTGATCGGCTGGGGCATCCCCGAGGAGCGCATCGCCGCCTACGAATCGGGCATCCGCGACGGCGGCATCCTGATGGGCGTGCGGCCGCGCGATGCCGCCGATGCGCTGGCCTTCGAAAACTCGTGGCGGGACGCGAACGGCATGCTCATCCTCAGCTGACGCCGATCGTCATCGACCCACGGGCCGACGCTTTTCGAAGGCGTCGCGCCAGGGCGAGGGCGCTCCGGCGCCATTCAACCAAGGAGACTCGACATGGCCAAATATCTGATCGGCTGGCTGCTGGGCGTGCCGACCGTCGTGCTGGTGATCCTCTACATCTTCTTCCATTGACGTCGTGCGGTCGGCGGCCGTGCCGAGGGTCGGTCGAAGAATCCGCCGCGGCGACACGAGGCACGGGATTTGCCCGATCAATGGCACAGCGGATCGCCGATCCGTTCCACCCAACCAAGCAAGGAAAGCATCATGAACAAGGACCAAGTTCAAGGCCGCGCCACCGAAGCCAAGGGCGCCATCAAGGAAGCTGCCGGCAAGGTGGTCGGCAACGAACGCCTCCAGGGCGAAGGCATGGTCGACAAGGCCAAGGGCAAGACCCAAGGCACCTATGGCGACGCCAAGGAAAAGGCGAAGGACCTGATCGACAAGGCGTGATGCCGGAGACCCGCCGCGCCTCGGCGGCGCGCTCCCATGAAAAATCCCGGCCTCGAGCCGGGATTTTTTTGCCTTCGGGCGATGCGGGCCAATGGACGATTGATGTTGCCGGCGCCGAAGCCGGCCCTCGCCTCGACCACTCCGCATTCCGGCGCGGAGGCGGCGACGCCCGGGCCCATCGTCATGGCACGCGCAATCGCCGTGGCGCACTCAGGCCGTTTCAGGCAGCGCGAAGCCCGCGAAATGCATG
>JBEVLR010000154.1:0-13409 GCA_040509075.1 Burkholderiaceae bacterium
CTAGGTCGGCACGGTGGTCAAGACCTCGGCCATCGCCGCGTCGGCCCCCATCGCGGCCACGCCCGCCGCCAGCACCGCCAAGATGAGCAAGAAGGCGGCCAAGAAGGCGGCCGCCGCGTCCGCGGCCGCCGCCTCAGCCACGACGAAGTGACCGGCGCGCCGGCCGTCACGGCCCCGTCCGCAGGGTTTCAGGCGGCCGCAAGGCCGAAGAACTCCAGCACCTCGTCGCGCCGGAGCAGCGTGTCGGCCTCGCCGAGCGCCATCAGCTCGCGGGTGTAGTCGGACTCGAACAGCAGGTAGCTGGCCAGCGCGGCGCCGTTGCCGCCGGTGCCGCCCGGCGCTCCCTCGCGGACGCCGATCGCGCCCAGCAACGCGCGGATCGACCCGGGGAACGCGCCGAGATGGCGCTCCGCGATGTCGTCGAGCCGCTCCGACGGCGAAATCAGCAGCAGCTTGACGGGCCGCAGCGACGCATGCGCGCGCACCTCCTCGGGGATCAGCGCGAGGGTGCCGTTGATGCGCTGCAGCCGCTCCGCGTCGACCGCCAGCGCGTCGAGGAAAATGCTCGAGAGCGCGTGGCCGCCGATCTGCGCGATCGACGGATAGGCCGAGCGCGCGCTCGCGCGGTGCCCGACGCCGGGCTCGCGCATGCGCCCGGCGCCGATCACCAGGATGCGATCGGCGCCGAGGTGGATCGCGGGCGAGATCGGCGCGGTCTGGCGCATCGAGCCGTCGCCGAACCATTCGTTCGCGCCCGACATCGGCAGCGAGATGGCCGGGAACATGAACGGGATCGCCGACGACGCCAACAGGTGCGCCAGCGTGATGGGCCCGCGCACCGCGAGCCGGTTGGAACGGATCCAGGGCTGGAGCTCCGACGCCGATTCGTAGAAGGTGACGTGGATGCCGGAGGTGTAGCTCGACGCGCTGACGGCCAGCGCGTCGAAATGGCCTTCGGCGATCAGGCGCTCGATGCGCTGCAGGTCGATCATCTGCTCCAGCAGCCCGTGCAGCGGCCTGTTGTCCAGCAGCGAGCGCGGCCGCAGGCGGCGCAAGCGCGCGATGGCCCAGCCCACCGACATCATCGTCAGCCAGCGCGCGCCCGTGCGGATGATGCCGAACGAATCGGTGCGGTACACCTGTTCGACATGCATGTTCTCCCAGACCTCGGCCAGCCTGGACAAGCCCGCGTCGGGGGCGTCCGCCGAGGTGGCCAGCGCGGCGGCGTTCAGCGCGCCGGCCGACGTGCCCGAGAACACCCGGAACGGATTGCCGGGCGGCGCGCCGGCCTCGCTGCGCAAGCGTGCGACCGCCCGCAACACCCCGACCTGATAAGCGGCGCGCGCTCCGCCGCCGGTGAGGATGAGACCCGTTGTCGGAACACGGTGCATGCCCCGAAGTATGCGACGAACCCGGAGCGGCGCGCGCGCGTCTGTGAAGCGGAATTCACGGGTGCGCGCCCGCTGGCGGCGGCGAGGCCGCCGGCGCCTCCGGCGCGCCTATTGTTCCCGTTGGTCGCGCGCCTGGTCCTGGCGGTCGCGCCACTTCCGCTCGCTCCACTGGTGCTGGGTCGACCGCCGTTCCCGCCACTGCTCCTGCGGCCACCGCTTCTGCGTCCACTGCCGATGCCGCTCCTCGCGCTGCAGTTGCGCCTGCCGCTCATGCGCCGCGCGGTGCTCTTCCTCGAGCCGATCGGAGGACGTGCGTTTCGCGGGCGGCTTGCCCTGCGCGGTGCCGGCCGCGCAGATGATGACGGCGAAGACGATCGCGGCGACCAGGGTGCGTTTCATGCGAAATCTCCGTGAGGTGCCGTCGTCCGCGCCGGCGCGGCGCCGACGCCGGGACGCGACCCCGGCATCGCCGCGAACGACCCGACGACGTAGCGAAGATTGCATCACGCGGCCTGCGCAACCGGCGACCGCGGGCGAAGGCGACGCGTCAGAAACGAAGCGGCCGCTCGGGCCCGGGCCGGCCCTCAGGCATCGGATCGCGCCCGTGCTCCTGAAACCCGCGGCGGGGATGGGCCGCGCCGCCCGCGCCGCGCGGGATCGGCCGCAAGTGCACGCGGAGTTCAGCCGCCGTTGCGCCGCGAAACGCCGATTCCGACCAGGAGCAGGCCGGCCAGCAGGAGCACCGGCGAGGCCGGTTCGGGCACCGCCGGGGCCACGCCCGAAACGGTCACCGAGGTCAAGAGGAAATCGCCGAACGCGAGCGCCCCCGCGCCATTGACGATGCTGAAATAACCGACGTCGAACGACGCGCCGGTGTTGAAGCGCACGGCCTGGCCGAACGACAGATCGGTTGCCGCGGCGCCGGGCCGGCCGAGTTCTCCCCGTATCCCTGCGCCCAGGTCGAACCGTCTCCGGCGAAGCCGGAATACAGGCTCGGGTCGACCGTCAACGCACCCGCGACGGCCTGTCCGTCGAAGCCGAAGCCGGACATCATGACGCCGGTGAACTCGTAGGTCAACGGCGCGGCATGCGCCGCGGCGGCCCCGAACAGGATCGCCGCCGCGGCGGCGGCGTTTTTCAAGAATTGCATGTTCTTCCCAGGGTGGTGGTCTCGGGGGGTCATCTTTCCGGGATCGCCCCCCGGGGCCTTATCCGATCGCGCCGGGAGGCTAGTCGTAGACGACCTGCGGGGGCTGCGCCGGCAGCAGCGACTTCCAACGCGCGAGCGCGTCGTCGCTGGGCCAGAAGCGGCCGCGATCGCCCAGGTCGAGCTCGGCGACCGCGCCGTCGACGCGCACCTTCACGCGCACGCCCAAGCCCTGCACGGATTCGCCGTGCTCGGTCGCCGAGCGGCGGGCCGGCCATTGCCGGACCAGGTCGGCCAGCGGTGCGACGTCGCCTTGGGCCTGCACGCACAGGTAGCGCCCGAAACGCGCGCGCGCGGCGGCGAGATCCCAGATCTGCGTGACGTTCAAGCGCAGGCCGCCGCTGAAACGGTCGGGCTGCACCTTGCCTTGCACGATGACCAGTTCGTCGTCGCGCAACGCTTCGCGGTTCGCGTCGAGCAGTTCTTCGTTGGCGACCGCCTCGATGGCCTCGGACTTGTCGTCGACCTTGAAGATCGCGACGCGCCCGCGCTGCCCGTTGACGATGCGCAGGTCGCCGACGATGCCGGCGAGGATCTGCGGTTCGCGCGCGTCGATCAGGTCGGCGATGCGCCGCTTGCAGAACTGGCGCACCTCGGCCTCGCACTGGTCGAACATGTGGCCCGACAGGTAGAAGCCGATCGCGGCCTTCTCCAGCGTCAGGCGTTCGCGCACGCTCCACGGCTCGGCCTGCACGAGGGCGGGCTCGCGGGTGGAGGCGCCGTGCTCGTCGGCGCCCCCGAAGTCGAACAGCCCCGATTGCAGCTCGTGCGCGGCCTGCGCGTCGGCCCAATCGAACGCGAGCCCGACGCTGGCGAGCGCGCTCGCGCGGTCGGGGTGCAGCCGGTCGAAACCGCCGGCTTTCACCAACGCGTCGACGACGCGCTTGTTCACGCGCGACCGGTCGACCCGCCTCGCGAAGTCGAACAGGCTGGCGAACGGGCGCGCGACGTCGCTCTGCGCGGTGCGGCCCTCGCGCGCGGCGACGATCGCCTCGACGGCGCCCTGCCCGGTGCCCTTGACGGCGCCGAGGCCGTAGCGGATCAGCTTGTCGCCCTCGCGGCCCGGCGCGGGCTCGAAGCGGTGCACGCAGACGTTGACGTCGGGCGGCGTGAACTCGATGCCGAACTGCTTCGCGTCGGCGAGCAGCACCTTCAGCTTGTCGCTGTCGCCCATTTCGATGGTCATGTTCGCCGCGTAGAACTCGGCCGGGCAATGCGCCTTCAGCCAGGCGGTGTGGTACGACAGCAGCGCATAGGCGGCCGCATGCGACTTGTTGAAGCCGTAGCCGGCGAACTTCTCCATCAGGTCGAAGATCTCGTCGGCCTGCGCCGGGCCGATCGCGTTCCTGGCCGCGCCTTCGCGGAAGATTTCGCGGTGCTGGGCCATCTCTTCGGGCTTTTTCTTGCCCATCGCGCGGCGCAGCATGTCGGCGGCGCCCAGCGAATAACCGCCCAGCACCTGGGCGGTCTGCATCACCTGTTCCTGGTAGACCATGATCCCGTAGGTCTCGGCCAGCACCGGCTCGACCAGCGGATGGGGATACTCGACCGCCTCCTTGCCGTGCTTGCGCGCGACGAAGGTGGGGATCAGGTCCATCGGCCCCGGTCGGTACAGCGCGACGAGCGCGATCAGGTCGCCGAAGCGGCTCGGCTTCGCGTCGCGCAGCATGCCCTGCATGCCGCGGGATTCGAACTGGAACACCGACTCGGTCAGGCCGTCGGAGAACAGGCGGTACACCTTGGGGTCGTCGAGCCGCAAGGCCTCGTAGCTGAAGTCCGCGCGCTCGGGACGGCGCGCGACGAGGAAGCCCTTCGCGAGCTCGAGGATGGTCAACGTGGCCAACCCCAGGAAGTCGAACTTGACGAGGCCGATCGCCTCGACGTCGTCCTTGTCGTACTGGCTCACCGCGGATTCGCTGCCGGGCTGCTGGTACAGCGGGCAGAAATCGGTGATCTTGCCCGGCGCGATCAGCACGCCGCCGGCGTGCATGCCGATGTTGCGGACGATGCCCTCGACGCGCGCCGCCAGCGCCAGCAGCTCGGCGACCTCCTCTTCGGCCGCCTCGCGTTGCTCGAGCTCGGGCGCCTCCTTGCGAGCGTAGATGAGGCCGGGGTCGGGATCGGCCGGCACCTTCGCGAGCGTGACCGATTTGCCCGGCGGCGCGGGGATCAGCTTCGCGATCGAATCGACGTGGCCGTAGCCCATGCCGAGCACGCGGCCGACGTCGCGCAGCGCGGCCTTGGCGGCCATCGTGCCGAAGGTGGCGATCTGGCTCACCGCGTCGCGGCCGTAGCGGTCTTTCACGTAGTCGATCACGCGGTCGCGGTTGCCTTGGCAGAAGTCGATGTCGAAGTCGGGCATCGAGACGCGCTCCGGGTTCAGGAAGCGTTCGAACAGCAGGTCGTATTCGAGCGGATCGAGATCGGTGATCTTCAGCGCATAGGCCACCAGCGAGCCGGCGCCGGAGCCGCGGCCCGGGCCGACCGGGCAGCCGTGCGTCTTGGCCCACCGGATGAAGTCCGACACGATCAGGAAGTAGCCGGGGAAGCCCATCTTCAGGATCGTCCCGATCTCGAACCCGAGCCGCTCGACATACGTGGACCGCCGCGCGTCGCGCTTGGCCGGGTCGGGGTACAGCTGCAGCAGCCGCTCCTCCAGCCCTTCGAAGCTGAGCTGGCGGAAGTAGTCGCCCATCGGCATGGCCGTGCCGTCGGCGAGCCGCGGGGTGGGGAAGTCGGGAAGGTAGTTCTTCCCCATCGCCAGCGTCAGGTTGCAGCGGCGGGCGATCTCGACCGAGTTCGCGATGGCCGACGGGACGTCGGCGAACAGCGCCTCCATCTGGGCCTGCGACTTGAAGTGCTGCTCGCGCGTGAACCGCTTGACGCGCTTCGGATTGGCCAGCGTCTCGCCTTCGGCGACGCACACCCGCGCCTCGTGCGCGTCGAAATCGTCCGGCTGCTGGAACTGCACCGGGTGCGTGGCCACCACCGGCAGGCCCAGGGCCGCGGCCAGCGGCACCGCCGCGCGCACATGGGCGTCGTTGGTGCCGAAGCCGGCGCGGTGGAGTTCCAGGTAGAAGCGCTCCGGAAACAGGCCCGCCAGGCGCCCGGCGAGTTCGCCCGCGCGCGCCGCGTCGCCCGCTAGCAGCGCCTGGCCGACCGCGCCGAGGTCGGCGCCCGACAGCGCGATGAGGCCGCCGGACAGCGCCTCGAGCCAGTCCCACCGCACCCAGGCCTGCGCGCGCTGCACGTTCGTCGTCCAGCTGCGGCCCAGCAATTCGCACAGGTTCAGGTAGCCTTGCGTGTCCTGCACCAGCAGCGCCAGGCGCGTCGGGCTGCGGTCGGGGGCGTCGGGCAACGGATCCATCCACACGTCGACGCCGATGACGGGCTTGACGCCTCTGGCGCGGCAAGCCTTGTAGAACTTGACCGCCCCGAAGAGATTGGAAAGGTCGGTCACGCCCAGCGCCGGCTGGCCGTCCGCGCGCGCGGCCGCCGCGAGCTCGTCGATGCGGAGCGTGCCGTCGACGACGGAGAATTCGGTGTGGGTGCGCAAGTGTACGAAAGCCATGCGCCGATTGTAGGAAGGTCGCTTCGACCTTTCCGTGCGGGACGCCGCGCTTGCGGCCCCGAAGCGAGCTCGGGCGATGGGAGGTTCCCGCTTTGTGATCCAAAATGCGCGCCGACGCCCCCATGCGCTCCGCTCCGCAACCGATGTCTTTCCTGAACGTCTCCGCCTACCGTTTCGTCGACCTCGACGACCTGCCCTCGCTGCGCGATCGGCTGGACGGGAGCGCCGCCGCGGCCGGCCTGAAAGGAACGATCCTGATCGCGCGCGAAGGCATCAACCTGTTCCTGGCCGGCGCCGAGCCGGCGCTGCGCGGCTGGATCGCCTCGACGCTGCACGGGGACGCGCGGTTCGCGGATCTCGCGACCAAAGACAGCTTCAGCGACGCGCCGCCGTTCCGGCGCCTGAAGGTGAGGATCAAGGACGAGATCATCCGGATGGGCCGCCCGGCGATCCGGCCGCAGCGGGGCCGCGCGCCGTCGGTCGCGCCCGCGGTGCTCGCGCGCTGGCTCGCCCAGGGCCACGACGATGCGGGCCGCGAGATCGCGCTGCTCGACACGCGCAACGCGTTCGAAGTCGACGCCGGCACGTTCGTCGGCGCGCACGACTGGCGGCTCGCCAAGTTCAGCGACTTCCCCGCCGCGTTCGAAGCCCGCCGCGCCGAACTCTCGGGCAAGGCGGTGGTGAGCTTTTGCACCGGCGGCATCCGGTGCGAGAAGGCGGCCCTGTACATGGGTGAACGCGCGCTGCCCGGGGTGCTGCAGCTCGAGGGCGGCATCCTCGGCTATTTCGCGGCGACCGGCGGCGCGGCGCCGGGCTGGGAAGGTCGCTGCTTCGTGTTCGACGAGCGCCGCACCGTCGATGCCGGACTCGCGCCGGACGGCCCGCCGCCGGCCGAGCGCGCCACCATCGCCGCGCCATCTCGCCAAGTGGGAGCTCCAGCCGCATGCAAGCCCTGGTGAGGATCGTCGGCGTGCTGATGATGCTGACGGCGCTGGCCGTTTCGCTGACGTACGCGCCCGACCGCTCCGTGGAGAGCCTGATCGCGCGCTGGGCGTTGCCGCCGTCGGATTTCATGGTCGTGCGCGGCCAGCTCGTGCATTTCCGCGACCAGGGACCGCGCGACGACCCGGAACCGTTGGTGCTGATCCACGGCGCCGCGGCCAGCCTGCACACCTGGCAAGGCTGGGTCGCGGCGCTGCGCGCGCGCAAGCGCGTGATCACGTTCGACCTGCCCGGCTTCGGCCTCACCGGCCCGTTCACCGCGGACGGCGCCCGCGACGATTACCGCGGCGACGCGCTCGCCGGCTTCACGCTCGATTTCCTCGACGCGCTGCGCGTGAAACGCTTCGCGATCGGTGGCAACTCGCTCGGCGGCGAAGTCGCCTGGCGCGTCGCGGCGCGCGCGCCGGACCGGGCCGCGCGCCTGATCCTGGTCGATTCGACGGGCTACGACCCCGGGCCGGCCGACCTGCCCGCGGCCTTCAAGATCGCGCGCATCCCGGTGTTCAACCATGTGGCGGAATACCTGACGCCGCGCGCGCTCGTCGAGGACGGCGTCAAAAAGGCCTATGGCGATCCGTCCCGGGCGACGGACGAACTCGTCGACCGCCACTTCGAGCTGCTGACCCGGGAAGGCAACCGCCGCGCGCTCAATCTCGAGCTGCGGCAATTCCTGGCCGACCGCTCGCCGCAGCGGATCAAGACGGTGCATGTCCCGACGCTGATCCTGTGGGGCGCCAAGGATCGCCTGGTGTCGCCGGCCGACGCGCGCGCGTTCCTGCGCGACATCGCCGGCAGCCGCCTCGTGGTCTTCCCCGCCCTGGGGCACGTGCCCCAGGAAGAGGATCCGCGCGCGAGCGTCGCGCCGGTGCGCGCGTTCCTCGGGCTCGACCCCGCCGCGCCGCCTCCCGTCCCGCCCGCGGCGGCCCCCGCCGCATCGGAGCCCGCATGACGATCGAACGCCGCTTCGCGCTGACGCCCGACGCGTTGACGATGATGGACACGATCGCCCGCACCGGCAGCTTCGCCGCGGCCGCCCGCGAACTGGGCAAGGTGCCCTCGGCGCTGACCTACAGCGTGCGCCAGCTCGAAGACGCGCTCGACGTGCTGCTGTTCGACCGCAGCTCGCGCCAGGCGCGCCTGACCGCCGCCGGCACCGAGCTGCTCAACGAAGGGCGGCGCCTGCTCGACGAGATGGATGCCGTCGCCAACCGCGTGCATCGCGTGTCGACCGGGTGGGAGACGCAGCTGACGATCGCGGCCGACACCGTCGTCTCGCGCCGCACGCTGTTCGAGCTCTGCGAGGCGTTCTACGCGCTGCGTCCGCCGGAGCTGAACGACGGATCGGGGCCGGGCACCCGGCTGCGGTTGCGCACCGAGGTGATGGCGGGCACCGTCGAGGCGCTGATGCTGGGCTCGGCCGATCTCGCGATCGGCATGCCGGCGGACACGTCGGCGCCGGTCGGCATCGAGCTGAGGCCGCTGGGCACCGTGCCGTTCGTCTACGCGGTCGCGCCGCATCATCCGCTGGCCGGCGCCGCGGAGCCGCTGTCCGACGCCGTGCTGCGGCGGCATCGCGGCGTGGCGGTCGCCGATTCGGCGCAGCGCATGTCGCCGTTGACCGTGAACCTGCAACCGGGCCAGGACGTGCTCACCGTCAGCAGCATGCAGGCCAAGCTCGAAGCGCTGACGATGGGGCTGGGAGTCGGCTTCCTGCCCGAGCTGCTGGTGCGCGATCACGTGGCGGCGGGCCGGCTCGTGGTCAAGCAGGTGGCGCGCCAGCGCAACCAGCCGAGCCTGGCCTACGGCTGGCGCAGCGCCGCGGCGCCGCAGCCGCAAAAGGCGCCGCAAGGCCTGGCGCTGCAATGGTGGCTGCGGCAGCTCGAGAGCCCGGCCACGCGGTCGGCGCTGCTGCTGCGCGGCGACCTCTGAACGCCGCCGCGGGAAAATTGCGTTCCGCCCCCCCTGCGCGCGACGAGATTCGAACGGGTCGCCGGCAACCTGTCATATTTCCGAAATAATGGCGCGCTTGGCGAACCCCGTTTGATCGGCGCTTCGGTTCAGCCGCCATCACTTCGCTTGCGCGGCCGCCCTTGGCCTGCCCAGCCGCACCATGGCGAGATCCGCAACGAACCCACCAAAGCCATGGGACTTTCCTCCGACGGCGTGCCATCGCCAGCCGCCTTCAATTCGACGGCCGACATTCCGCAAAACCACGAATCCGAACGAAGGGATACGGGGGCACCGCGCCATCTGCAAAATTTCGTCGCCGGCACGGAATTGGAACGGCGCGTCCAGTCCCCTACGATGCGTCGAACCCAAGGCGGCAATTCTCAGCTGCAGGCAGCCTTTGGCCAAAGGAACTGGGGGATCACGCTGACCTGCATCGGCGGCACGCTGTTCACGATAGGCGTTCTCATAGCGATCCTTGGGAACGTTCTCGATTCCCTGAAAAAGCAAGGTTTCACCGGCGTAGGGGACTTGCTAGGTACGATCATTGCGTTGATTTCCTTACTTCCCTTGGGTCACGGCATCAAGAACATCGTGCGGGGCGAAAGGAGCCTGAATGAGTTGCGGCAAGCTGCCGTTGAAGAAGGATAGTCACCCCTGCGACATCGCCTGCTCGCGCCGTCGGGTCGCTTGCCGAAGAAGGAAAGCGATCGATGCGGAACCCCTTGAATGCACCCCGGCTCCTTCATTGACGGCAAACTGACCATGCGTTGGAGGCGATGAACTACGTCGGCCGCTTCGCGCCCTCGCCCACCGGGCTGCTGCACGCGGGCTCGCTGGTCGCCGCGCTCGCGAGCTGGCTCGACGCGCGCGCGCACGGCGGTCGCTGGCTGGTGCGCATCGAGGATGTCGATGCCCCGCGCTGCGTCGCGGGCGCCGGCGCCGCCATCCTGCGCCAGCTGGCGGCGTGCGGCCTGCTGCCCGATGCGCCGGCGGCCTGGCAATCGCGCCACGGCGACCGCTACGACGCCGCGCTGACGCAATTGAAGCGCAGCGGGTGGGCCTATCCGTGCGTGTGTTCGCGCAGCGAGATCTCGGCGGCGCTGGCGCGCGCCGGCATCGAGCCGGTCGCGCATGCGGAGCGCGTGTATCCGGGCACCTGCCGTCCGCCCTGTTTCGCATCGTCCGACAGCGCCTGCGGGCCGTCATTCGGGCGCACACCCGCCTGGCGGCTGCGCAGCCGCTTTCCGGACGGCGAAGACGCCGTGCTCGGCTGGCGCGACCGCCGGCTCGGGCCCCAGCGGCAGGACGTGGCGCGCGCCGTCGGCGACTTCGTGCTCAAGCGCGCCGACGGCTTGTGGGCTTACCAACTCGCCGTGGTCGTCGACGATGCGGCGCAGCAGGTCACCGACGTCGTCCGCGGCGAAGACCTGGCCGACAACACCGCGCGCCAGATCCACCTGCAACGCGTGTTGGGCCTGCCGACGCCGCGCTACCTGCACACGCCGCTGGTGTTCGCCGACGACGGCCAGAAGCTGTCGAAGCAGACCGGCGCGCGGCCGCTCGCGCTGCGCAGCGACGTCGAAGCGGTGGCGGCGCTGCGCCGCGCCGCGCGGACACTGGGCCTGCCCGGCGCTCTGCACGACGGCGCCGACGGCTGCGAAACGCCCGCCCGCTGGCTGCCGATGGCCGTGCGCGCGTGGGCCGAACGACTGGGTGCGGACGATGGCATGATCGCGGGCGCGGCGCCTTCGCGCGCGCCGCCCCCCCCTTCAACCAGAGCGATTCCAAGATGACCACCACCGCCTCCGGCCTCCAGTACGAAGACATCAAGATCGGCGACGGCGAAGTCGCGCGGTCGGGCCAGTCCGTGACCGTGCACTACACCGGCTGGCTGGCCGACCCGGCCGCCCCGGACGGCCGCGGCAAGAAATTCGACTCCAGCCTCGACCGCCGCGATCCGTTCGTGTTCGGGCTCGACCACGGCATGGTCATCAAGGGCTGGGACGAAGGCGTGCAAGGCATGGCCGTGGGCGGCACCCGCGTGCTGACCATCCCGGCCGAGCTCGGCTACGGGGCGCGCGGCGCCGGCGGAGCGATCCCGCCGAACGCGACGCTGGTGTTCGAAGTCGAGTTGCTGGGCGTGCGGTAAGCCATCCTGGCGCGCGCCGCGGCGCGCCCCGGGTGGATGCGGCCCGACCGCTCAAAGCGCCAGGAAAGTCGCGCGGTAGTGTTCCAGCTCGTCGATGGACTCGTTGATGTCGGCCAGCGCGGTGTGCTTCTGCGCCTTCTTCAGCCCGTCCAACACCGCCGGTTTCCAGCGCCGGGCGAGTTCCTTGAGCGTGCTGACGTCCAGGTTGCGGTAATGGAAGAACTCCTCCAGCCGCGGCATGGTGCGCACCATGAAACGGCGATCCTGGCAGATCGTGTTGCCGCACATCGGGCTTTTGCCCTTGGGCACGTAGGCGCCGAGCCAGTCGGTCAGCTCCTGCTCCGCCTGCCGCTCGGTGACGGTGGACGCTTTCACCCGGTCGATCAGGCCGCTGCGGCCGTGCGTTCCCTTGTTCCAGGCGTCCATGGCGTCGAGCGTCTCGTCGCTCTGGTGGATCGCGAACACCGGTCCTTCGACGCGGATCGTCAGGTCGGGATTGGTGACGACGACGGCGACCTCGATGATGCGGTCGGTGTCGGGCGACAGGCCCGTCATCTCCATGTCGACCCAGATCAGGTTCATCTCGGATTTCTTCAGCAGCGTGTCGGTCATCGGTTCTCCAGTCGGGCATCGGGCGCCGGCGGCCCGATGGATGCGGCGGCGGCCTCCGGCACGGGCATTCTCGCCCGGCGCGGACGGCGCGTCGCGCAACGCCGCGCATGGCGCAGGGTTTCGCCGCCGGCGCCGCGCGGCGCGCAGATGCCGCCGCCCCTACACTTCGGGCCATGAATCCCGTCCTGCTTTCCTTGGTGTTCGCGGCGGCCATCGTGGCGTCGCTGTTCGTGAAGTTCTGGCTGGCGACGCGCCAGATGCGCTTCGTCGCCGCCCACCGCGGCGCGGTGCCGCCCGCGTTCGCCGCCACCGTGTCGTTGGAGGCGCACCAGAAAGCGGCCGATTACACGTTGGCCAAGCTGCGCCTGGGCGTCGTCGGCGACGCGTTCTCGAGCTCGGTGCTGATCTGCTGGACGCTGCTGGGCGGGTTGGCCTGGCTGAACGTGGCGGTGCGCGCGCTGGTCGAGATCCGCTGGGGCGGGATGGCGTATCAGCTGGCGCTGGTGGGCGCGTTCACGCTGGCCGGGTCGCTGCTGGACCTGCCGTTCGACCTGTGGCGCATCTTCCGGCTCGAGCAGCGTTTCGGCTTCAACAAGACGACGCCGGGCCTCTACGCGGCCGATCGGCTGAAGTCGCTCGCGCTGGGCCTGCTGATCGGCGCGCCGCTGCTCGCGCTGGTGCTGTGGATCATGGGCGCCGCCGGTTCGCTGTGGTGGCTGTGGGCATGGGCGGCGCTGAGCGCGTTCCAGCTGCTGGGGATGGTCATCTATCCGACGCTGATCGCGCCGCTGTTCAACAAGTTCGAGCCGCTCGCCGACGACGCGCTGACCGCCCGCGTGCAGGCGCTGATGCGGCGCTGCGGATTCCGGGCGCGCGGCTTCTTCGTGATGGACGGCAGCCGCCGCTCGGCCCACGCCAACGCCTACTTCACCGGGTTCGGCGCGGGCAAACGCGTCGTCTTCTTCGACACGCTGCTCAAGCGCCTCGACGCCGATGAGGTGGAGGCCGTGCTCGCCCATGAGCTGGGCCATTTCGCGCACCGCCACATCGTCAAGCGCATCGTCGCGCTGTTCGCGTTCAGCCTCGCCGGGTTCGCGCTGCTGGGCTGGCTCGCCTCGCAGCCGGGCTTTTTCGTCGGCCTCGGCGCGATCCCGAACATGAGCGCGCCGAACGACGCGCAGGCGCTGCTGCTGTTCATGATGGCCGCGCCGCCGTTCATGTTCTTCATTTCTCCCGCGTTCGCCGGCATGTCGCGCCGCGCCGAGTTCGAGGCGGACGCCTACGCGCGCAGCAACGCGAGCGCGACCGACCTGGTGCGGGCGCTGCTGAAGCTCTACGAGGACAACGCGGCGACGCTGACGCCCGACCCGGCGTACGTGCGCTTCTATTACTCGCACCCACCGGCGTCGGCGCGCATCGCCGCGCTCGGCGTGTCCGCCGCCGACCTGGCCGGGGCCCCGGTTTGAACGCGGCGCCGACGCGCGCCCGCCGGCCGCCGCCGGGAAACGCGGTCGCGCGCGGGGGGGG
>JBEVLR010000155.1:0-4096 GCA_040509075.1 Burkholderiaceae bacterium
GATCGTGCGACGGCGCGCGGAAGGGCCGCCGGCGGTCACTTCGCCGGTGCCGCGGCCGACACGCGCCAGACCGCGTTGCCCAGGTCGTCGGCCACCAGCAAGGCGCCGGTCTTGTCCATCGCGACGCCGACGGGCCGCCCGTTCGCATGGCCGTCCTCGCGCAGGAAGCCGGTGACGACGTCCTTCGGCGGCCCGGCGGGGCGCCCGCCGCTGAAAGGCACGAACACCACCTTGTAGCCGTTGGGCGGGCTGCGGTCCCAGCTGCCGTGTTCGCCGATGAACGCGCCGCCGCTGTAAGCCGCGGGCAGGCCGGCGCCGGCGTTGAAGGCCAGGCCCAGGGGCGCGACGTGCGAGCTCAGCGCATAGTCCGGCGCGACGGCCTTGGCCACCAGATCGGGCCGTTGCGGCATCACCCGCGGATCGACATGCGCCCCGTAGTAGCTGTAGGGCCAGCCGTAGAAGGCGCCGTCCCGCACCGAGGTCAGGTAGTCCGGCACCAGGTTCGGGCCGATCTCGTCGCGCTCGTTGACGACCACCCACATCTTTCCGCTCTGCGGCTCCCACTGCATCGAGTTCGGGTTGCGCAGCCCGCTGGCCAGGATGCGCGTCGCGCCCGACGCGCGATCGACCTCCAGGATGTCGGCGCGGTTCATCTCGGCGGCCATGCCGTTCTCGGCGACGTTGCTGTTCGAGCCCACGCCCACGTACAGCTTGGCGCCGTCCGGGCTCGCGAGCAGGCTTTTGGTCCAATGATGGTCGATCGGCCCGCCCGGCAGGTCGACCAGCTTGGTTCCGGCGTCGTCGATGCGGGTCTGGCCGGCGGCGTAGGGATAGCGGACCAGCGCGTCCGTGTCGGCGACATACAGGTCGTTGCCCACCAGCGCGACGCCGAACGGCGAATTCAGGTGATCGAGCAGCACCGTGCGCAGCGGCGGCGCGCCGCCGCTGGCCGCGCGCAGCAGCGTGATCCGATTGCCCCCGACGGCGCCGCTGCCGCCGATCGACTGCACCCAGCCCATGATCAGGTCTTTCGGGCGATTGACCGGCGCCGCCGGCCCGTTGGCTTCCACGACCAGCACGTCGCCGTTCGGCAGCACGTAGATCGAACGCGGATGCACCAGGCCCGACGCGAGCGCCTCGACCTTCAGCCCCGGCGCGACCCGCGGCGTCTCGCCGGCCGCCCACGCGCCCTTCGGCGCCACCTTCATCGGCGGCAACAGGTATTGCCGAAGTTGCGGCAATTGCGGATCGCCGCCGTATTGGGTGTCGGGCGACGCGACCTTCGAACCGCCGCAGCCGCCGAGCCCGAGCGCCGACAGGGCGGCGCCGAGCAGCGCGGCCCGGCCAGCCGCGCGGCCGCGCATCGACTGCCCGAGGCAATGGGGTCGGGCGCGGCTCATGCGGCGGCTCCCGAACGGGCGGCGGCCAACGGGCGCGTCCACCCCGCCCACGCCGCCACCGCCATCGACAGCACCGCCGCCGCGGACAGCGTGAGGCCGTCCGGCACGACCGCCGTGTAGCCGTCGCGGCTGTGGACGAACGCGTTGGCGACCGACAGCGCCACGGCCGCCAGGCTGGCCGCGGCGTGGATCCACGCGAGCGCGCCGGCCCGCAGGCGACGTTGTCCGACGAAATAGCCCAGCCCGACCAGGCCCGCCGGCACCGCCAGCAGGCACCCGGCGGCCAGCAGCCACACCGAGAACGTCTCCCACATGAATTCCGCGGTTTTCCAGTAGGCGAGGTCGGTCGCCAGCGCGCCGGTGAACAAGACCGCGGGGAACTGCGCGAGCATCGAATAGAGGGGCCGGCGGCCCAGGCGCGCCGGCTCTTGGAGAAGGGGTTCGTGCATCGGGATTCCAGGTTGAGAGTCGCCTCGTCGTCGGCGACGGGCGGCAGCGCCGTCGAGGCAAGCTTCGGACCCGCGCCGGGGATCGACCGGCCGCGACGCCCGCCGCCCCGCGCCACCCGGACGAGAACGCCCGCCCCGGCCCCGCCGCCGGCGCCCGCGAAGCCAAAGCGCGCCCGGCTTGGCATACTGGCCGCCTGTGCCAGCGCTGCCGGTCGGCAGCCCGACGAAGACGTGCGATGACCGATGCCCCTGTTGACCCGCCCCTGTCCGCGCCCGAAGACGCGCCCGAGGCCATCGCGCGCGCGGTGGCGCTGGTGTCGCGCATCGGCGCCGTGCCTGGGATCCTGGAAGTCCTCTGCCGCAACACGCGCATGGGATTCGCCGCCGTCGCCCGCGTGACGGACGGCACCTGGACGGCGTGCGCCGTCCGCGACGAGATCGGATTCGGCCTCGTGCCCGGCGGCCAGCTCGACGTCCATACGACGCTGTGCAAGGAGGCGCGGGCCGCGCGCGCCCCGGTCGCTTTCGACCACGCGAGCGAGAACCCGGCGTTCCGCGATCACCCCACCCCGCGGATCTACGGCATCGAGAGCTACGTCTCGGTGCCCATCATCCTCGAGGGGGGCGAATACTTCGGGAACCTGTGCGCCATCGATCCTCGTCCGGCGGAGGTGGCGCGTCCCGAGGTCATCGCGTCGTTCCACGCCTTCGCCCAGCTCATCGCGCGCGAACTGCAGCGCGAGCGCGACGCCGTCCATCTCGAGCAGGAATTGATGGACGCCCGCGCGAGCGCCGTGCTCCGGGAGCAGTTCATCGCCGTCCTCGGGCACGACTTGCGCAATCCGCTCTCCGCCGTGATGGCCACCGCCGAACTCATGGTTCGCCAGCCGGCGGCGGTCGACGTCGCGGCCGTCGGGCGCCGGCTCAAGTCCAGCGCGGGGCGGATGTCGAAGCTGATCGACGACGTGCTGGACTTCGCCCGCGGACGGCTGGGCGGCGGCCTTTCTCTGCGGATGCAGCGCGACGACGGCCTTGCGGCCGCCCTGCTCGAGGTCGTCCACGAAGCCAGGCAGGCGCATCCCGGGCGGGACATCGACGAGCAGGTCGACATCGCGCGCAGCGCGCGCTACGACCGCGGGCGGCTTCAGCAGCTGCTGTCGAATCTCGTCGGGAACGCGCTCCATCACGGCGACGAGGCGTCGCCGATCCGCGTGGCCGCGACCGTCGAGGCCGACGTGCTGCGGTTGACCGTCACGAATTCGGGCCCCGGCATCGCGCCGTCGCACCTCGAACGCGTCTTCGAGCCCTATTGGCGGCCGCAGACCAGTTCCCCGGGCGGGGGGCTGGGCCTGGGCCTGCACATCTGCGCCCAGATCGCCGAGGCCCATGGCGGCCGCATGCGCGTGACCTCCGCGGACGGGGTGACTTGCTTCACGGCGGTCATCCCCGTCGCCTGAGCGAGGCGGCCGGGCCGGCTGCGACCGCGGCACCCTGCCGGCGCGACGTTCCCGGCCGGCCCGTTCGCGCGCTTCAGGCCGTTGCAGGTATCCTCTGCGGTTTCCAGCGCGCCGGCACGCCGGCCGCCGCACGGCGCCGCCGGGCGCTCCATCGGATGAATTGCACGAGGTCGATATGGCAAGGTATGACGGGTTGATGGCGGCGGCGCTCGCGATCATGGTGGCGGGCTGCGGCGCCGTCCAGGCGCCGGGCGCCGACCCCGCGCGCGACGAATACAGGCGCCCGGACGGCCACGCCCTGGTGCGGATCGAGCCGATCGAACGCGACGCGCCGCCGAACGATCAACCGGCCGCCGTCGATCCCGAGCGGATGCGGGCGGCGCTCGCCGGGGTGCACGGGCAGTTCCAGGCCCTCACGCCGGCCACGCCGGTCTTCAGCGCCGACGAGCTCGCCGAGATCGCGTCGCCGCTCGCGTCCGCGCTCGCGAAGGCCTCGCCCGCGGAGGACGTCACGTTCCGCGTCCTGGGCTCGCACGGCTTGTTCGGCAGCTATTCGCCGACGACGGCGACCGCGGGCCGCGTCTTCGTCCGCGGCGGGAAGCTGAACCTCATCTTCGGCGTCGTCCGATCGACCTACGAGACGTCCGATCACCACGACACGTCGAGCAAGGGCGCGCCGGGCCGACGCAAGTCGCGCGTGGAATACGGATGGGAGCTGCAGGGCGACGGCGCGCAGGCGGTCGACCGCCGCGGCGATTGGCTGCAGTTCGACCTCGCGAACCTGCCCCAG
>JBEVLR010000156.1:0-20842 GCA_040509075.1 Burkholderiaceae bacterium
CGGCGCGCCGCCGCGCTGGACGTCAGCGCGGCAGCGTCGTCGCGCCCATCAGCGCGCAATCGATCGCGCGCGCCGCCTGCCGGCCCTCGCGGATGGCCCAGACGACCAGCGATTGGCCGCGCCGCACGTCGCCGGCCGCCCAGACCTTCTCGGCGCTGGTGCGGTAGCCGGCCTTGTCGTCGACGCCCGCCTTCGCGTTGCCGCGCGCATCGGCGTCGACGCCGAACGACTGCAGCAGCGCCGGCATCGGATTCGTGAATCCCATCGCGAGCAGGACGAGCTCCGCCGGCCACACCTTGTCGGTGCCGGCGACCTCGGTCAGGCGGCCGTCCCTGAATTCGACGTGCACCGTCTTCAGGCCCGTCAGCTTGCCTTTCTCGCCGATGAACTCCTTGGTGGCGATCGCGAACTCGCGCGCGCAGCCCTCCTCGTGCGACGACGACGTGCGCAGCTTCGTCGGCCAATACGGCCAGACGAGCGGCTTGTCCTCCTGCTGCGGCGGCATCGGCATCAGCTCGAACTGGGTGACGCTCGCCGCCCCGTGCCGGTTGCTGGTGCCGACGCAATCGCTGCCGGTGTCGCCGCCGCCGATCACGACGACGTTCTTGCCCGCCGCCGTCAACTGTCCCTCGAGCTCGTCGCCCGCATTGACCTTGTTCTGCAGCGGCAGGAACTCCATCGCGTAATGCACGCCGTCGAGATCGCGGCCCGGCACCGGCAAGTCGCGCGAAGTTTCCGCGCCCGCGGCCAGCAGCACGGCATCGAACTCGGCCTTCAACTCATCGGCGCCGACCGTTTCCTTGCCGAAGTTCGTGACCTTGGCGCCCTCGGGCCAATCGCCGACGACGACGCCGGTGCGGAAGCTCACGCCTTCGGCCTCCATCTGCAGGACGCGGCGGTCGATGTGCGATTTCTCCATCTTGAAATCGGGGATGCCGTAGCGCAGCAGGCCGCCGATGCGGTCGTTCTTCTCGAAGACGGTCACGTCGTGGCCGGCGCGGGCCAGCTGCTGCGCCGCCGCGAGGCCCGCCGGGCCGGAACCGACGATCGCGACCTTGCGGCCGGTCCGGGAGGCCGGCGGCTGCGGCGCGAGCCAGCCTTCTTCCCAGGCGCGGTCTGCGATCGCGTGCTCGATCGACTTGATGCCGACCGGATCGTCGTTGACGTTGAGCACGCAGGCCGCCTCGCACGGCGCCGGACAGATGCGGCCGGTGAATTCGGGGAAGTTGTTCGTCGAATGCAGCACCGCGGAGGCCTGCTTCCACTGATCGGAATAAACGAGGTCGTTGAAGTCGGGGATGATGTTGTTGACGGGGCAGCCGCTGTTGCAGAACGGGGTGCCGCAGTCCATGCAGCGCGCAGCCTGCACCTTCGAATCCTCCGGCTTGAGCCCGACGACGAATTCCCTGTGGTGCTTCAGCCGCTGGGGCACGGGCGCGATGCCCTCTTCCACGCGCTCGTATTCCATGAAGCCGGTGACTTTTCCCATTTTTGCGATCCTGATGCGTCTTGTCGGCAACGCCACCCGCGCGGACGGGCGGCGCGCGCTGTCGCGGCGGGGCTTCCCGCGCGACGTGCGGTTTGCGGGCTGCTTGCGGTTTGCGGGCTGCTTGCGGTTTGCGGGCTACTTGGCGGGAACGACCTGCGCCGCCCCGTCCTTCTTGCCGGTGCGGGCCTTCGCGATCGTCGCGCCGGCCTCCTTGGCGGCATGGATCTCGCCGAGCGCGCGCCGGTATTCGTGCGGGAACACCTTCACGAAACGGGCTCGCGATTCGGCCCAGTGGTCGAGGATCTCGCGGGCGCGCAGGCTGCCGGTCCACTTGTGGTGCGCTTCGATCATCTGGCGCAGCAGCGCGTCGTCGGCCTCGCCTTTGTGCCAGATCGAGCGCTCGACGGCCTTGGCCTGTTCGCCGGCGGGCAAGACTTTGTCCAGGCTGACCATCGCCGTGTTGCAGCGCCTGGCGAATTGGCCGTCCTCGTCGAACACGTAGGCGATGCCGCCCGACATGCCGGCCGCGAAGTTCCGCCCCGTCTTGCCGAGGACCACGACGGTGCCGCCCGTCATGTATTCGCAACCGTGGTCGCCCGTGCCTTCGACGACCGTGGACGCCCCCGACAGGCGCACCGCGAACCGCTCGCCGGCCACGCCGCGGAAGAACGCCTCGCCGCTGGTCGCGCCGTACAGCACGGTGTTGCCGGCGATGATGTTCTTCGTCGCGTCGCCGCGGAATTCGATGCTGGGGCGGACCACCACGCGGCCGCCCGACAGGCCCTTGCCGGTGTAGTCGTTCGCGTCGCCGATCAGGTAGAGCGTGATGCCCTGCGCGAGGAACGCGCCGAAGCTCTGGCCGCCCGTGCCCGCCATCTGGATGAACAGCGTGTGGTCGGGCAGGCCCTCGGGGCGCTGGCGGATCAGCTCGCCGGACAGCATCGCGCCGACGGAACGGTTCAAGTTGCGCGCATCCTCCATGAACTGCACCTTCTCGCCGCGCTCGATCGCCGGCCTCGAGCGCTCGATGAGCTTGAGGTCGAGCGCCTTGTCGAGGCCGTGGTCCTGCGCCTCGGTGTGGCGGCGCGGAACGCTCGCGGGCATCGCCGGCTGGCTGAAGACGCGCGAGAAATCGAGGCCGCGCGCCTTCCAGTGCGTCAGGCCCTTGCGGGTGTCGAGGAACTCGCTGCGGCCGATCAGCTCGTCGAAGGTGCGCACGCCCAGCTGGGCCATGATCTGCCGGGCCTCCTCGGCGACGAAGAAGAAGTAATTGACGACGTGCTCGGGCCGGCCGGCGAATTTCGCGCGCAACGCCGGATCCTGGGTCGCCACGCCGACGGGGCAGGTGTTCAAGTGGCACTTGCGCATCATGATGCAGCCCTCGACCACCAGCGGCGCGGTCGCGAAACCGAACTCGTCGGCGCCCAGCAAGGCCCCGACGACGACATCGCGGCCGGTCTTCATCTGGCCGTCGGCCTGCACGCGGACGCGGCCGCGCAATTGGTTCAGCACCAGCGTCTGCTGCGTCTCGGCGAGCCCGAGCTCCCACGGCGTGCCGGCGTGCTTGATCGACGACCAGGGCGAGGCGCCGGTGCCCCCGTCGTGCCCGGCGATCACGAGATGATCGGCCTTGCACTTGGTGACGCCGGCGGCGATGGTGCCCACGCCGACCTCCGACACCAGCTTGACGCTGATGCTGGCGCGCGAATTGGCGTTCTTCAGGTCGTGGATCAGCTGCGCCAGGTCTTCGATCGAATAGATGTCGTGATGCGGCGGCGGCGAGATCAGGCCGACCCCCGGCACCGAGTAGCGCAGATTGCCGATGTATTCCGACACCTTGCCGCCCGGCAGCTGGCCGCCCTCGCCCGGCTTCGCGCCCTGGGCCATCTTGATCTGTATCTGATCGGCCGACACGAGGTATTCGGCGGTCACGCCGAAACGGCCCGACGCGACCTGCTTGATCCTGCTGCGCAGGCTGTCGCCGGCGTCGAGCTCGAAATCGACTTCGATGACGCCTTCGCCCAGCACGTCGGACACCTTCGTGCCCTGCACGATCGGGATGCCCTTGAGTTCGTTCCGGTAGCGCTCGGGATCTTCCCCGCCCTCGCCGGTGTTGCTCTTGCCGCCGATGCGGTTCATCGCGATCGCGAGCGTGGAATGCGCTTCGGTCGAAATCGACCCGAGCGACATCGCCCCCGTCGCGAAACGCTTGACGATCCCGGCGGCCGGTTCGACCTCGTCGAGCGGGATCGCCTTCGCCGGATCGATCTTGAACTCGAACAGGCCGCGCAGGGTCATGTGGCGCCGGCTCTGGTCGTTGATGATCTGCGCGAATTCCTTGTACGTGTCGAACCTGCCCGAACGCGCGCTGTGCTGCAGCTTCGCGATCGCGTCGGGCGTCCACATGTGCTCCTCGCCGCGGGCGCGCCACGCGTATTCGCCGCCCGCGTCCAGCATCTCGGCCAGCAGCGGGTCGTCGCCGAAGGCCGCGCGGTGGATGCGCCGCGCCACTTCGGCGATGTCGAACACGCCCATGCCGCCGACCGGGGCCGCGGTGCCGCGGGAATACTTCGCGACGGCGCCGGAATCGAGGCCGATGGCCTCGAACAGCTGCGCGCCGCAATACGACATGTACGTGCTGACGCCCATCTTCGACATGATCTTCGACAAGCCCTTGCCGACGGCCTTGATGTAGTTGCCGATCGCCTCGCCCGCCGCCGGCGCGCCGGGCGGCGTCGCGGCCAGCGTCTCGAGCGCGAGGTACGGATGGACGGCCTCGGCCCCGAAGCCGGCCAGCACCGCGAAATGATGCACCTCGCGCGCCGACCCGGTCTCGACCACCAGGCCCGCCGTCGTGCGCAGGCCCTCGCGCACCAGGTGCTGGTGGATGGCCGACAGCGCCAGCAGCGCGGGGATCGCGACCGCGTCGCGCGCCACGCGACGGTCGGTGATGATCAGGATGTTGCGGCCGCCGCGGATCGCGTCGACCGCTTCCGCGCACAGCGACGCGAGCTTGGCCTCGACGCCCTCGCGGCCCCAGGCGACGGGATAGACGATGTCGATTTCGTGCGGCTTGAACTTGCCGAACGTGTGCTTCTCGATCGCGCGCAGGCGCGCCATGTCGTCGAAATCGAGCACCGGCTGCGCCACTTCGAGGCGCATCTGCGGATTCACCGCGTTGATGTCGAGCAGGTTCGGCTTCGGGCCGATGAACGAATTCAGCGACATCACGATCGCTTCGCGGATCGGGTCGATCGGCGGATTCGTGACCTGCGCGAACAGTTGCTTGAAATAGCTGTACAGCGGCTTGTTCTTGTCGCTGAGCACGGCCAGCGGCGAGTCGTTGCCCATCGAGCCGATGCCTTCCTCGCCCAACGCCGCCATCGGGCTGAGCAGGAACTTCAGGTCTTCCTGCGTGTAGCCGAAGGCCTGCTGGCGGTCGAGCAGCGGCGTCGGGTCGCCGAGCGCATCCTGCGTCTCGGCGGCGCTGACCGGCACTTCGTCGAGCTTGACGCGGACGTTGTCGATCCATTGGCGATACGGCTTGGCCGACGCGAACTGGTTCTTCAGTTCCTCGTCGTCGACGATGCGGCCCTGCTCGAAGTCGATCAGGAACATCTTGCCCGGCTGCAACCGCCATTTCTTGATGATCTTGTCCTCGGGGATGGCGAGCACGCCCGACTCCGACGCCATCACGACGAGGTCGTCTTCGGTGACGATGTAGCGCGCCGGGCGCAGGCCGTTGCGGTCGAGCGTCGCGCCGATCTGCTTGCCGTCGGTGAACACCATCGCGGCGGGGCCGTCCCACGGCTCCATCATCGCCGCGTGGTATTCGTAGAACGCGCGCCGACGGGCTTCCATCACCGCGTGCTGTTCCCACGCCTCGGGGATCATCATCATCGCCGCGTGCGCGAGCGGGTAGCCCGCCATCGTCAGCAGCTCGAGCGTGTTGTCGAACGTCGCGGTGTCGGACTGGCCGTCGAAGCTGATCGGGTACAGCTTGCGCAGGTCGTCGCCGAGCACCGGCGACCTCATCACGCCTTCGCGGGCGCGCATCCAGTTGAAATTGCCCTTGACGGTGTTGATCTCGCCGTTGTGCGCGACCATCCGGTAGGGATGGGCCAGCGGCCATTCCGGGAACGTGTTGGTGGAGAAGCGCTGGTGCACCAAGGCGAGCGCGGAAGCCGCGCGCGGGTCGGCCAGATCCTTGTAGTACTTGCCGACCTGATCGGCCAGCAGCAGGCCCTTGTAGATGATGGTGCGGCAGCTCATGCTGGGCACGTAGTACTCGCGGCTGTGGGTGAGCTTCAGGGCCTGGATGGCGGCCGACGCCGTCTTGCGGATCACGTACAGCTTGCGCTCGAGCGCGTCGGGCACGATGACGTCGGCGCCGCGGCCGATGAAGATCTGGCGCAGCACGGGTTCCTTCGCGCGCACGGCCGGCGACATCGGCATCTCGAGATCGACCGGCACGTCGCGCCAGCCCAGCAGCACCTGGCCCTCGGCTTTCACCGCGCGCTCGAGCTCCTGTTCGCAGGCCAGCCGCGATGCGTGCTCCTTGGGCAGGAAGATCATGCCGACGCCGTATTCGCCGGGCGGCGGCAAGTGCACGCCCTGGATGGCCATTTCCGCGCGGTAGAACTCGTCCGGGATCTGGATCAGGATGCCGGCGCCGTCCCCCATCAGTTTGTCTGCGCCGACCGCGCCGCGGTGATCGAGGTTCTCCAGGATCTTCAGGCCTTGGGCGACGATCGAATGGTCCCGCTTGCCCTTGATGTGCGCCACGAAACCCACGCCGCAGGCATCGTGCTCGCGGCTCGCGTCGTAAAGCCCGCCGGCCGCCGCCGCGGCGATGTCGATCGATGAGACGGGTTGATCCGATGCATCCGTGCCCATGGCGGTTCCTTCGCGTGCTGGAAAAAGCGAAGACTATCGCAGGGTAAGACGTGCAGCAAACACAAATAAATAGGGTCAGTATTTATTTTTTATAAAACATTCATGAGATGTTTATTTATTGGGGCCATAGTCTAAACAGGGAAACCAACGTCGTTTCCACGCATTTATCGGCACGAGGGAGCCGGAACTCACGCGGCCGGCACGGCGATGCGGCGTGGCCGTCCGCGCGGGCGCGGCACGATGTCGCGGCCCAGCTGCATCGACAGCCGACGTTGGCCTTCGGCGCCGGCGATGGGCCATCCGCGCCGGGTCGCCTGTGAAATGGCTTGCGCTTCAACGGGGTTGACGCCCTCGTCGAGGAAGGCGCGGAATGCGTCTTCCCGCTCGAATGGCGTATTGCCGAGAGCCCAATAGCGGGCATGGTCGACGATCAGCGGATCGCGACGGCGGCCCAGGTGATGGGCGCAGCTCGACCAGGGGTAGTCGGTGGCCTGCGCGCAGAGTCCGCTGCGGTGCGCATGGCTGTCGATATAGCGCATGCACACCAACAGCGAATCGTCAGGATCGACCAACGCCGCCCGGAAACGCCCCTCCCAAAGCGTGCCGGACCGGCCATGGCGGCGGTTGAACGCCGCCACATAGCGCCGCCCCAACGACTGCATCATCGTGCTGAGGCCCTCCGCGCTTTCGCGCGGCGTCGCCAGCAGGTGCACATGGTTGTCGAGGAGGGTGTAGGCGTGGATGTCGACGCGCGCCACCAAGCTCGCCTCACGCAGATGCATGCACCAAGCCTGCCGATCCGCGTCGTCGACGAAAATAGGCTGCCGATTGTTGCCGATCTGCATCACATGGTGCGGAAGACCGGGCAGCGAAAGGCGGGTCAGACGGGCCATCGGGCGAGTCTAGCCGACCCGTCCCGCCGCATCTCGAGGCAGCCGCGCGACGCCTCCGAGCCGATGGGGCTCCGCCGCTCGACTCAGCCCCTCGGGAGCGGCGGCAACGCCGTCTGGGGGTGCCGCAAAGGAGCCCGGGCTGGCGGAAGACGGCGCGGGCGTCTTCGGCCAGCCCGCCGAGCGCCCGTCACTGCGCCGCCGCGCGCCCCAGCGACGCCCAGGAGTTCCCGAACAGCCTTTGGCCGGTCAGCCGTTGATGTTCTTTCAACGCGAAACGGTCGGTCATGCCGGCGATGTAGTCCGCCACCGCCCGCGGACGATCCGCCGCGGACCCGAATCCGTCGCTCATTTCATGCGGACGGTCGAGGTAGGTCGCGAACAATTCCCGCACCACGTCGCGCGCCCGGTCGGTGGTCGCCGTGACGGCCGGGTGACGGTAGAGGTTGGCGAACAGGAAGCGCTTGAGTTCGCTGCTGCCGAGGCGCATCTCGGCGCCGAATCGCATCAGCAGCGGAGCCCGTCGGACGGCGTCCGGGCCATCGGGCGCGGCAGCGTCGATCGCGGCCTGGCTCGTCGCGATCAGGTCGTAGATCATCTGCGACAGCATGCGGCGCAGCGTCTCGTGCACCCATCGGCGCACCGGCAGCGACCGCAACGACGGATGCTCGGCCAACGCCTCGTCGCGCAGGCGGACGTACAGCGGGACATCATCGAGCTGCGCCGGTTCCAGCAAACCGGAGCGAATGCCGTCGTCGAGGTCGTGCGTGTTGTAGGCGATCTCATCGGCCAGGTTGGTGAGCTGCGCTTCGAGCCCCGGGCGCAGGCCGGCGACGAAGCGATGGCCCACGCCGCCGGGCTCGGCGGCTTCGAGTTCGCGCGCCCGCGCCGGCGCGCAACGCTTCAAGATGCCTTCACGGGTTTCGAGCGTGAGGTTCAGTCCGTCGAAATCGGGGTAGCGCAGCTCGAGTTCATCGACCACCCGCAGGCTCTGCAAGTTGTGTTCGAAGCCTCCGTGGTCGCGCATGCAGTCGTCGAGCGCGTCCTGGCCCGCATGCCCGAACGGGGTGTGGCCGAGGTCGTGCGCAAGCGCGATCGCTTCGACGAGATCTTCGTCCAGGCCCATGGCGCGCGCCACCGATCGACCGAGCTGCGCCACTTCGAGCGAATGCGTCATCCGCGTGCGGAACAGATCCCCTTCGTGGTTGAGGAAGACCTGGGTCTTGTAGACGAGACGGCGGAATGCGGTGCTGTGGACGATGCGGTCGCGATCACGCTGGAACTCGGTGCGCGTCGGGGCGGCGGGTTCGGGGCGTCGGCGGCCGCGCGAGCGCCCGGGATCGCTGGCGTAGGGTGGCCGCTCGGCGCGCGGGGAGGCCATCGCGCCGGGCCGATGCTCAAGCCGCCGCGCTCAGCGACTCGATGACGGCGACGACCGCCGCTTCGGGCGCGCCGCGCAGCGTGGCATGGCTTTCGCCGTCGAGCAGCACGAAGCGGATATCGCCGCCTTCGGCTTTCTTGTCGACGCGCATCAATTCCAAATAACGCGCCGGGGCCAATCCGCGGGGGCCGCGCGTGGGCAAACCGGCGCGCTCCACGAGGGCTTCGACGCGGCGCGCGAACGCGGCCGGCGCCAGGCCCAGGCGCGAGGAAAGTTCGCACGCCATCACCATGCCGCAGCCGACGGCTTCGCCGTGCAGCCAGGCACCGTAGCCCAGTCCCGCCTCGATCGCGTGGCCGAAGGTGTGCCCGAAGTTCAGGATCGCGCGCAGGCCGGCCTCCTTTTCGTCGGCTCCGACGATGCGTGCCTTGATCTCGCAGCACCGGCGCACCGCATGCGCCAGCGCGCTCCGCTCGCGCGTGCGCAAGGCGCCGATATTGCTTTCAAGCCAGCCGAGGAACTCGCCGTCGATGCTCGCGCCATACTTGATCACTTCGGCCAGGCCGGCGGACATCTCCCGGTCGGGCAAAGTGTCCAGCACCGCGAGATCGCAGACCACGCGCAGCGGCTGGTAGAACGCGCCGATCATGTTCTTGCCGAGCGGATGGTTGATCGCCGTCTTGCCGCCGACCGATGAATCGACTTGCGCCAGCAAGGTGGTGGGCACCTGCACGAACGGCACGCCCCGCATGTAGCAGGCGGCCGCAAAGCCGGTCATGTCGCCGACCACGCCGCCGCCGAGTGCGAACAGCACCGTGCGCCGATCGGCTTGCGCCGCCAGCAGTTCGTCGAAGATCAGGTTGAGCGTCGCCCAATCTTTGAACGATTCGCCATCGGGCAGCGCCAACGTGCGCACGTGCATGAACCGGGATGCGAGCGCGTCGGCCAGCGCCGGCGCGTACAACGGCGCCACCGTTTCGTTGGTGACGATCAGCGCCGCCGCACGCGGGTCGCCGACGCCGGCCCAGCTTTCGGGGCGGGCGAACAGACCGTCGCCGATCAGGATCGGATAGCCGCGTTCGCCCAGATCGATCCGCACCTCGATGGGGACGACGGATGGGGAAACGGATGGAGGAACGGACGAAGAAGCGGAATTCGTGTGCATCGGCCTGTACTCTACGTGCCCCCCGGCGGCGCCATGTCCAGCTGCATCGACACCAGGTTGACCACCATCGAGGCCGACTTGTGCGCGGTGTCGACGACGATGTGGGCGGTTTCGCGGTAGAGCGGGTCGCGGACGGCGAACAGGTCCCGCAGCCTCTGGCGCGGATCGGCCACCTGCAGCAGCGGCCGCTGCGTGTCCCGGCCCAAATGGCGAACCAGGTCTTCGGGCGCGGAGCGAAGGTAGACGACGGTCGAGGTGCCCCTCAACATCATCCGATTGGCTTCACGGAGCACCGCGCCGCCGCCGGTCGCGATGATGCCCGGGCCCGGAAGGCCGCCGGAAAGCAACGCCGCGATCGTGCGCTGTTCGATTTCCCGGAAAGCCTCCTCGCCTTCGCGTTCGAAGAACTCGCGGATCGAACATCCGATCTCGCGTTCGACCTCCTGATCGGCATCCCTGAACGGCAACTGGCGCTGACGCGCCAGTTGTCGCCCGATCGTGGATTTTCCACAACCGGGCATCCCGATCAGGGTCACAGCGCGCAATGCTGAGGCGGATTCAGGTTCGACGGGGAAGCGGCCTGGTCGAGCGCCAGCATGTTGATGCCGAACGTGTACGTGTGGCTGATGCCCAGCGGGGTGGTGAACGTCAGCGTCATGATCCCGGCCGTAGCCGTGGTGAACTTGTAGGAGAACGTCGCCGTGGGCGCCGTCGCCGTCGATGCGACGGGACTGCCCGCAACGACGTTGACCGCCAACCCGTCGGTCAACGACGCCGCCGAAATGGTCGTGCCCGCAGGCATCGGATTCAGACGGATCGCGTTGTCGTCGGCGGCGATGATGTCGATCGTTCCCGATCCGATGCCAGCCGTATACCAAGTGTCGTGGCCGTTGATGTCGTAGTACTTCGTCTTCAGGGCGGGATTCGTATAAGCGGACGGCGCCGTGAAGATGGTCATGGTCGTGCAGTTCGTGTCCAGGCCTTGACCCGTCGCCGGACTGTTCGTCCTCCACAGCGCATGCGGCGTCGACGACGAGAACACGGTTTCGACATCCCGACGGACGTAGGTCTTGCTCGACCAAACCGCGTCGCAAGTCGCGGGCTTGTTCGGAATCGAGCGGTCGAGCGCGAATTGCGCGTACGTGTTGCTGTTGTCGACGCACGCGTTCGTCGAAACCGACGCTCCGCTCCCCGACAAGGACACGACCTCGTCATTGACGGCATCGTAGTGGCCGTCGTACAGCTTGCTCTTGACCACGTCGCCCAAGTCTTGGAAATTGGTCGGCCCGTTCGTCGGCGTCGGCACGTAGACGTTCGTCCCGGTGGTGTCGACGAACGATTCTTCGCCGATGGCGTACGCGAGCACCGTGACGCGGCCGTCGGCGGGCCGCGGCTCGGCGGTCACGAACTGCGCATGCGCGACCGACGTGCCGTTGACGGTGGTGGTGGTGGTGGTGCCCTGGATCGACCCGCCTTCGGCCCACAGGATCACCGAAGTGCCGTCGGCGACCGGGTTGCCGCTGCGGTCGGAGGCGATGATGGTGTAGGTGTTGGCGACCCCGTCGTGGGACGCGCCCTCGATATTGAAAGTGGCCTGGGACAGCGAGAAATTCAGCTGCGACGGCAGGCCGGTGACCACGGACAGCGCGCTGGAAACCGTCGACACCCCCGAAGCGAGTTTTGCGATGACGCGCACCGGCGTCGGCACCGTGCCGGAATTGACGATCGCCGTCACGAAGCCGTTGCTGTCGCTGGTCTGGACGTCATGCCTGGTCACGTCGGCACCGGTCAGATCCGCTTCATCTTTCTGATCCAGCAGCAGGCCGCCCGCATAGCTCGACAGCGTCAGCGTCACGGCTTGCCCCGGAAGCGCGTTGCCCGCCGTGTCGACGACCTTGAACTTGACCGTCGACGACTCGGCGTTGCCGGAGCCCTTCAGATAGATCTGGGCGGGAATCGCCGATGTGAAGGTGACGCTGTTGGCTGTCGGGGAAGTCAGCACCACGTTCGCGGTCGACGACGTGGCGGAGCCGCCGACGTTGACCGTCACCGTATCGGAAGCGAGTTGGGAGCCGCATCCGCCGGTATCCTTATAGGTGAATTGAACCGTGTTCACGGTCGCCGCCACCGTCGACGGCGAGATCGTCGCCTTGCCGGCGGCGACGCAATTGGACGTGAGGCTCAACGAGACCGGCGCCGTCACCGACACGCCGGTCATCGTCAGGTTGAGCAGGGTCTGGCCATACGCGGACAACGCGGTCGCACCGGTCTCGGCAGTGAACGAACTGATCGCCGCGGACGTCGCGCTCAGCTGGTATCCCGTGGAGCCGGCATAGGCGGTCGAATCGACCGTCACGCTGGCGGTGACGGTATCCGCGCCCGTCGTGGTGGAGGATGCGGGCGACAGCGTGGTGGTGGCGACCCCCGTCGCGTCCGTCAGCGCGGACGTCGGATTCAGCAGCCCGACAGCGCTGTTGGCGGAGAACGTCACCACGATCCCGGAGACGGGCTTCTTCGATGCATCGACCACCGTCGCCTTGACGGTCGCCGGCTGGCCACTCGTCACCGTCGTGGAGGACAGCGCGACCGTGACGGTCGGCACGGTGGTCACCCCGCCTCCCGGCGTCGTGACCGTCGGTTGTTCCTTGCCGCCGGCGCTGCACCCACCCAAGGTGACCGACACCGCCAGCGCCGCAGCCATCATCAGCCACTTTTTCATCTTGAAGTCCCCCAAAAATTCTATGGTCATGTTCGATGTCAATGCGCGACGGTGCGGTCTGTGATGATGCGTGGCGAGATGAAGATCAGCAGTTCATTGCGGGCCGAGATCTTGGTCGTCGTCTTGAACAGGTTGCCGAGATACGGAATGTCGCCGAGCAACGGCACCTTGTCCACGAGATCGCTGTCGGTCTGCTGGAACAGGCCGCCCAGCACCACGGTTCCGCCATTTTCGACCAGCGCCGTGGTCTTGACATGCTTGGTGTCGATCGTGAAGCCCGCTGTCGTCGAAACGCCACGGCTGTCCTTGTTGACGTCGACGTCGAGGATCACGTTGCCCTCCGGCGTGATCTGAGGCGTGACTTCGAGGCGGATGCTCGCCTTGCGGAAGGTGATCGACGTGGCGCCGCTGGAGGTGGCGACCTGGTAAGGGATTTCCTCCCCGGACTCGACCACCGCCTGCACCTGATCCGCCGTGATGACGCGCGGGCTGGAGATGATGCGACCCGTGCCGTCTTCCTCGAGCGCGGACAATTCGAGGTTCAGGAAGCGGCTGGCCGAGGCGCTGAAGAGCGACAGCGCCAAGGTCGCTGCGTTCGCGTTGCTGCTGACGGCGCCGGCGTTGGCGCCGAAGTTCACGAACTGCGAATCGCTGTAGTTCGACGTCGCGCCCGCCTGATTGGTCTGCGTTCCGACGGCGTTGTAGTTGCCGCCGACGGACACGTACTGGCTACCGCCGACATGGAACGCATTGGCGGAAGTCGACCCGAGCTTCACGCCCAGGGATCGCCCGAACGAATCGCTCGCCTCGACGATGCGCGCCTCGATCATCACCTGACGCGACGGAATGTCGATGCGGGTGATCATGCCCTGCACTTCCTCGAGCTTCGACGGGATGTCGGACACGAAGAGTTGGTTGGTGCGGGGCTCGGACAGCACGGTGCCGCGCACCGACAGGATCCGGGTGTTGCCGGAGCCGCCGCCGCCGGTGGCCGTGCTGGTGCCGGTGAGCGCGCGCGCGACGTCGTCCGACTTCGTGTAGTTCAGCTGGAACGCCTGGGTGCGCAGCGGCTCGAGGTCGGCGATCTTCTTCTTCGCTTCGAGATCGACCTGCTCCTTGGCGGCCAGCTCGTCCTTCGGCGCGATCAGCAACACGTTGCCGGAGCGGCGCTTGTCGAGCCCCTTGCTCTGCAGGATGATGTCGAGCGCCTGATCCCAGGGCACGTCCTTCAACCGCAGGGTCACCGTGCCGGAAACGGTGTCGCTGGTGACGACGTTGAAATCGCTGAAGTCGGCGATGATCTGGAGCAGCGAACGGATTTCGATGCTCTGGAAGTTCAGAGACAGGCGCTGTCCGGTGTAGCCGGGGCCGGCGACCAGCTTGTTCGGATCATTGCGCGCCGGGCGGACTTCCAGAACGAACTGGTTGTCGGTCTGGTAAGCGCTATGTTCCCACGTGCCGCTGGGCGTGACCACCATGTGGACGTGGTCGCCGACCTGGGTGGTCGTGACCGCCTGCACCGGCGTGCCGAAATCGGAGACGTCGAGGCGACGGCGCAGGCGCGCCGGAACGCTCGAGCGCAGGAAGTCGACCACCAAGTCCTTGCCTTGCTGCTTCAGGTCGACGCCGACCTGCGTGCTCGCGAGGTTGACGACGATGCGGCCCGCCCCGTCGCCGCCGCGACGGAAATCGATGTCGCGCAGATCGAGGACATCGGCGTTCTGGCTGTTGGCGAAGTGCGTCGTCTCAGGCGCCGGGGCGGCCGCCGCCGCCGCCGCGGTGACGCCCGAATCGAGCGAGATCAGCAGGGCCTTGCCCTGCAGTTGCGCCCGATAGTTGGACGCGGTCTTGAGATTCAACACCAGCCGCGTGCGATCCCCCGAGCTGGCGACGGCGACGGAACGGATGTTGCCCTGGTTGATTTCGATGTTGGTCTTGCCGGAAGCATTGCCGACGCCGGGCAGGTCCAACGCGACGCGTGGCGGCGACTGAACCGAGAAGCCCGCAGGCACCGCGGTCAACGGTTCGCTGAGTTCGACGCGCACGATATCCGTGCCGCCTTCCTGCAATCCCGTCACGGACTGGATCTTGGGCTGCGCCCAAGACGACATCGGCAACGACAATCCCAACGCCAGAACGAGTGCAGCACCCGCGGTCCAACTCCGCATTTTCCGATACTCCTGAAAGCTGTTCATCGCGCCTTCTCCTGAATTTGGAGGGTGCTGGTGCGCTCGATCCATTCACCCGTGGCGTCTTGCACTGTTTCGTGCAAGGTAATTTCCGTGTCGGTGATGCCGGTGATCTGACCGAAGTTCTGTCCGATCCAATCTCCGGCCTTCACGTCATGAAGACGGTTCTCGACCATCAGCAGTGCATGCGCCTTGCCGCCTTGCCGCAGCGTGCCGACCATCGTCATGCTGTCCAGCGGATAGGATTCCAGCTCCTGCGTCGCATGGGCTTTCGCGGCAGCCAGCACGGCGGTGGAACGTCCCGAGGCCAAGCCGCCGGCCGGGATGAGTTTCTGCGATCCGAAGGGCTCGACGCCGGCGCTTCCGAGATACGCCTGCGGGTCGAACTTCTTCGGCGGGTAGACGGGCGCCACGTTCGGCCTGACTTCCTTGTGCTGTTGCTCCATCCAACGGATCAGTTCGTCGTTGTCGGGCGCGCAGGCGCCGAGCGCGGACAACATCGCCGCGCCGCCGATGATGCAGAGTTGACGCCTCATTTCTTGCCTCCGGCGGCATCGGGAGCCGACTTGCGCGCCGCGACCACTTCCGACGGATCCAGGTACCGATAGGTGCGCGCGGTGGCATCCATGGAGAGCAATCCTGGCGTCTTCGAATCGCCCGGCGAGATGTTCAAGTTGTGCAAGGTGACGATCCGCGACAGCGCGGCGATGTCGGCGGCGAAGGCGCCGATGTCGTGGAAGCGCCCGGTCACCCGGATGGCGATGGGCAGCTCGGCGTAGTAATCCTTCGTTTCGGTCTGCCCCGGCACGAACTGGTCGATCACCAAGCCCCGGCCCACGCCGGACTGGTTGATGTCGGTGAGGAGCGCATCCATTTCGGCCTTGCCCGGAAGCTGCTTCTCGAGTTGGGTCACATAGCCCTGGACTTCGAGCTTCTGGGCCTTCAATGCGTCGAGGTTGATCGCCTGCGCGAGCTTCCCCCGGTATTCGCTCTTGAGCGAGGGCTCCTTGTCACGCGCCGCCTGGAGATCATTCGACTGGTCGCTGAGCCACACGAACCAGCCGATGGCCACGACGCCGATCGTCAGCAACGACCAGACCGCCAGGCGCGGCAACAGCGGCCACTGGCCGGGCTGGTTCGGATTCAGATCGCGGAACTGATTGAGGCCACCGCGCAACGCGAGGAGGACGTCGACCTTCTTGGCTTTCGGTTGAGTGGCCATGGTCACCCTTTCACGGCCGGTGCCGCCAAGGCCACCGGCGCGCTCGCCGCCGCGGGCGCCGATGCAGCGCTCGCCGCCGAGCCCGGCGCGGGCGGGCGCTTCAGGGTCATGCCCATCGCGAAATCGAACATTCTTCGCTGATCCTTCGTGCCGGCGACCGTCACGTTCGTCGCCTTGATCGATCCCAGCACCGGCCTCTCGAGCCAGGGAGAGTTGTTGGCCGCGTTGCGGAGAAACTCGGAAATGCGCTCATTGGTCTGCGCAAGCCCCGTCACCGCGACCTGCTGGCCCGTCTGATGAATCGCGGTCAGGTAAACGCCCTCCGGGGTCTGCTTCACGAGTTCGTTGAGCAGGTAGACGGGCATGTTGCGGTCGGCCTGGAGATCCTCGACGGCCTTCTGGCGCGCCTTGAGGGCCTCGATCTCGGCCTTGAGCGTGGCGACGTCGGCGATCTGCGCGTCGAGGCGCTTGATCTCGCCACGGAGGAAATCGTTGCGTTCCTGCTGGCCGCTGATCATCGCGGACACGACCGTATACCAAGCCAGGACGATGGCGGCGCCGACGACCGCGGCAAATGCCAGCCCGGCGAAGAACGCCTGTTTGCGTTGCTGGCGCCGGACTTCCCGGTGCGGCAACAGGTTGATCAGAATCACTGCACGAACCTCCGCATCGCCAGCCCGCACGCAGTCAGGTACGAGGGCGCCTCGCGCCGCAACTTGCCTTCACGCACGGCGCTCCCCAGTTTCATGTTCTCGAACGGATTGACGACGCGGCACGCGAAACCGGTGACTTCCTTGACGCGCTCGCGCAGGCCGTTCAGCGACGCGGTGCCGCCGGCGAGCATCACGTAGTCGACCTTGTGATGCGGCGTGCTGGTGAAGAAATACTGGAGCGCCCGCCCGATCTCGTGCGCCAGGCTGTCGACGAAGGGCATCAGCAGCGTCGACTCGAAGTCTTCCGGCAGGTCGCCGGCCAGCTTCTTTTGTTCGGCTTCCTCGAACGAAAAGCCGTATTGGCGCGAAATCAGCTGCGTGAGCTGCGCTCCGCCGAAATTCTGGTCGCGGTCGTACAGCATCTCGTCGCCGCGCAGGACCTTCAGGCCCGCCGTGTCGGCCCCGATCTCGAACAGCGCCACCAGGACGTCCTTGCCCTGCTCGGGCAGGCTGGAGATCACGCGGCTCATCGCCAGGCGCGATGCATGCGATTCGATGTCGAGCACGACCGGCTTCAACCCGGCGGCTTCCGCCAGACCCTGGCGATCCTGCACGCGGTCCTTGCGTGACGCGGCGATCAGCACGTCGACGTCGCCGATCGAACTCGTGCTGGGGCCGATGACGCAGAAGTCCAGGCTGACCTCGTCGAGCGAAAACGGAATGTATTGATGCGCCTCCGACTCGACCTGGATTTCCATCTCGGCTTCCCGAAGGCCTGCCGGCAGGACGATCCGCTTGGTGATCACGGCCGACTGCGGCATCGCCATGACCACGTCACGCGTTTTCGCGCCGCTCTTCGCGACGAGCCGGCGCACCACGTCCGCGACCTCGTCGAATTTCTCGATCTGGCCGTCGGCGATCCATCCTTTCTCGAAGGGTTCGCTGGCGAACCGCTCCAGGATCAAGTCCCCCGAAGGAGTCTGGCCCAGCTCGACCAGCTTGGCGCTGGAAGAACTGACGTCCAGTCCAATGCGGGGCGGGTATTTTTGGCCGAAGATGCGATCGAGAAAAGACACGGGGAGACACTCCGACAGCGCCTGAAGGAGAGGCACCGTGTTGATATTTTGACGGCAATCCTATCAGCAAGAACGACAGGAAAACCAAGCAAGTGTGCGGGAATGCCCGCATTTCCGAAGCAATTGACGCCGGGGCGGATGCACGAATCTCCGGGATCATCGAATACCCGTAGATTGACAGCCGCCAACCTCGTTGCGCAACGGCTACGCTGCCCACAGCGGTTTCTATAATCGCCGCCACATCCTGCACCACATTCATGAGCGACCCTGCCCGCCCGCCTGTCAAACTCCCCCCTTCCGAATCACGGAATAGCCCTTCATCGCACTGGGCCAAACGTGCCTTGGGAGCCTTGTTCCGTGGTTTTTTAACGATTGCCGGAAGCATCCTGGCCCTGGTGTTGGGCGTCGTGATCTGCATGGGCATCGGATTGGCGGTCGCATACCCGAACCTGCCCGATCTGAACGCGCTGATCGATTACCGGCCGAAATTGCCGCTGCGGGTTTTTTCTTCCGACGGCGTACTGTTGGGTGAATATGGCGAGGAAAGACGCCAGTTCGTGTCGATCGCCCAGATCCCGAAAGTGATGCAGGACGCCGTGTTGGCGATCGAAGACGCGCGCTTCTACCATCATGGCGGAGTCGACTACCTCGGTGTGATCCGCGCCGGCCTGGCCAACGTCAACGAATCCCGCAGCCAGGGGGCATCGACCATCACGATGCAGGTCGCCCGCAACTTCTACCTATCCACCGAAAAGACGTTTACCCGCAAGTTGTACGAAATCCTGCTGGCGCTGAAGATCGAAGCCCAGTTGAGCAAAGATCAGATTCTTGAGCTTTACATGAACCAGATTTATCTGGGTCAGCGCGCGTATGGTTTCGCCTCCGCCAGCGAAATCTACTTCGGGAAACCCCTAAAAGACATCACGATCGGCGAAGCGGCAATGCTCGCCGGCCTGCCCAAGGCGCCGTCCGCTTACAACCCGATCGCCAATCCCGTGCGCGCGCGCGATCGGCAGCAATACATCATCGACCGCATGTTCGTAAACGGTTTCATCACCGAGGACGAGCGCAAAACGGCGCACGCCCAGGAGCTGACATACCGTGCGCCGACCGAATCGCCGATCCACGCAGAATATGTGGCGGAAATGGCACGGCAACTCGTTTTTGCGCAATACGGGGACGAGGCCTACTCGCGAGGGCTGAATGTGACGCTCACCGTCAATTCGGTCGACCAGTTGTCGGCTTACCACGCGCTCCGGCGCGGGATCATGGACTATGAACGCCGGCAGCAATTCAGGGGGCCGGAAGGCTATGTCGACTTGCCGGCGGATCCCAAAGCGATCGACGAACGCGTCTCGGAGGCGCTGGCCGATCATCCCGACAACGACGACTTGCGGTCGGCCGTCGTCCTGCAGGCGTCCGCCAAGAAAGTCACGGTCGAGTTGCAGACGGGAGACACCATCTCGATCACCGGAGAGGGTTTGAAGCCGGTGACCTCCGGATTGTCGAGCAAAGTGGATCCCAAGGTGCAAATCCGCCCCGGTGCGATCGTGCGCGCGCTGCGCACGCCGGGCGGAGACTGGACGCTGACGCAGTTGCCGGAGGTCGAGGGCGCCTTCGTCGCCACCGAGCCGGCGACCGGCGCGATCCGGGCGCTGGTGGGCGGGTTCGACTACAGCAAGAACAAGTTCAACCACGTCACCCAGGCATGGCGCCAGCCGGGATCCAGCTTCAAGCCCTTCATCTACTCGGGCGCCCTCGAGAAAGGGTTCACGCCTTCGACCATCATCAACGACGGGCCGCTGTTCTTCGACGCCGGCACGACCGGCAGCCAGCCCTGGGAGCCCAAGAACTACGAAGGCAAGTTCGAGGGCCCGATGACGCTGCGAAACGCGTTGGCGAAATCGAAGAACATGGTGTCGATCCGCATCCTGCAGTCGATCGGCCCCGCCTACGCTCAGCAATGGATCTCGCGCTTCGGCTTCGACCCCGAAAAGCATCCGCCCTACCTGACGATGGCGCTCGGCTCGGGATCGGTCACGCCGCTGCAGATGTCGGTCGCCTACGACACCTTCGCCACAGGCGGCTACCGCGTCAACCCGACGCTGATCACGCGCATCGCGGATGCGCGCGGCCGGGTGCTGCATGAAGAACGCCCCAGGCCGCTGACCGAGCCGATGCGGGTGATCGAGCCGCGCAACGCTTTCCTGATGCAGACGTTGTTGAACTCCGTCACGCGCATAGGCACCGCGGCCAAGGCCCAGGCGACGCTCAAGCGGCCGGACGTCTACGGCAAGACCGGCACGACCAACGATTCGCTCGACGCCTGGTTCTGCGGTTTTCAACCGACCTTGTCGGCGATCGTCTGGATCGGGTACGACACCCCGCGCAAGCTGGGCAACCACGAGACCGGCGGCGGACTCGCGCTTCCCGTCTGGATCGAATTCATGCAGCAAGCCTTGAAGAACGTGCCCGTGGCGGACCTGGTGCCGCCGGAAGGCGTGATGAACGTCAACGGCGAATGGTATTTCAACGAGTTCGGGCCGGCGAGCGGCGTCAGCGGCGTGGGCCTGGACGACAAGGCGCCCAAGGACAACGACGACGAGAAGAAGAGCATCCTGGATCTGTTCAAGACCGGAAACTGAAAACACCGTCCGCCGGCCCGCTTCGGGAACGGCGGCGGCTCGGTCGGCGCGCTGCCGACTTCGTGCGCGGTGCCGCGCGCATCGATCGCGGCCGCGGCCGACGAGACGCCGGCCGTGGCCTCAGGCCGGCGCCGGCCACTCGAGTCGGCGGCCGGCTTGGGCGCTCGCCTCGTCCGACAAGCGGGCGAAAAACTCGGCGCCGTCCCGGGTGTCGCACCAGCGGCCATCGATGGATTTGAAATGAAACCCCCCGTTGCGCGACGCGAGCCAGATCTCGCGCAGCGGCGGCTGTTTGTTGACGACGATCTTGCTGCCGTCCGGAAACTCCAGCTCCAGCAGGCCGCCGGCACGGTTCGGATCGATGTCGATGACGTCTTGCTGCAGCCAATCGTCGCACTGGCGCTCGATGGCCACGAGCAGGCGCTCGGCCGCGGCCTGGTACTCGATGTCCTGCGAGGTCGTGGACGACATGGTCGATAGAATCCGTCTGATGAATGAATGGCCAGGATCGAGTTTA
>JBEVLR010000157.1:0-3897 GCA_040509075.1 Burkholderiaceae bacterium
CGCTCGCTGGCGCTGACGGCCGAACGCCGTCCCGACCTGCTGGCGGCGGCGCGCGACGCCGGCCGCCTGGACCAGGCCGACCTGGCCGCCTTGTCGAAGGCCGGGCGACGCCCCCTATAATTCGCGGTTTTTCGCGATCCTCTGCCGCGCAGGACCCTCGGGTCCGCCCGGGCCACGGCCCGGAACCAATGTGTCGGGCCGGCGGCCCCACACCCGTTCTAACATCGGCGCGCGCACGATCCACAGGAGTTTCCCTTGGACCTGATCCAGACCCTCGAGCACGAGGAAATCGCCCGCCTCGACAAGAAGATCCCGCCGTTCGCCCCCGGCGACACCGTGATCGTCAGCGTCAACGTCGTCGAAGGCACGCGCAAGCGCGTCCAGGCCTTCGAGGGCGTCGTCATCGCCAAGCGCAATCGCAGCCTCAATTCGAGCTTCATCGTCCGCAAGATCTCGAGCGGCGAAGGCGTCGAGCGCACCTTCCAGACCTACAGCCCGCTGATCGCCTCGATCGAGGTGAAGCGGCGCGGCGACGTGCGGCGCGCCAAGCTCTACTACCTGCGCGAGCGCTCGGGCAAGTCGGCGCGCATCAAGGAAAAATTGTCCTGAGCGCCTGGAGCTCGTTGCCTTCCGTCGCCGAAGGCGACGAATCCCGATGGAAAAGCCCGGCTTCGCCGGGCTTTTCGCATATTGGGACGGCGACGGCAGGCGGTGGCCGGCCAGGGTGCGGCCGCTATCGGAATCGGAACGTCCGCCTGCCGTCCAGGGTCTCGAACGCTTTCGGGTCGTCGGTGGCCCGCAGCCGTTCGCCCGATGCCAGCGCGTGCGACATCTGCGTCGTGCCGTTCGCCAGCGCCACTTCGAAACGCACGATGATGCAGGCTTCTCCGCGCGGCCCGATGGCCTCGAAACGTTCAGGGGTCGATGTTTTCATTGTGGTTGATTCTCCGGCACGTTCCATGCCGGGCCCGTCGCCGAACCGTCGCCGCGCGCAAGAAGGGTTTGTAAACGTGACGACCGGCTGCGCCCGGGGCGGATGCGGGCGTCGACGACAACGAAGAGGTGTGCGGGCCGGCTTGCCTCGGACGACAATGGCGCGACAATCGCCCAGCCGGCTTCGCCGGCCGTCTGCGCGCCTTCCAATGCCCACGCCAACTCCCGTCCCCGACTCCGGAACCGCCTCCTCGTCCGTCGTGGCGGGCGCGGCGGCCTCGGCGCCGCGGATGGCGATCCGCGAACCGCATCTCGCTCCGGTGGTGGGCCGCGACGGCCACCTGCCGCCCGTTCCTCCCGACCGCCTGCAGCCCGACGCGCTGCGCGCCCGATTCGCGTCGACGCTTCGGCTGCCCGCCGGCGCCGGCGCAGCCGAATCGGCGTGGAATCCCGAACTCACCGGCGACGCCGGGCCGTTCCTGGAGCCGTTGCGCGAGGCCGCCGTCCTGATCGCGCTGGTGCGGCGGCCGCAAGGCTTGACGGTGCTGTTGACGCGTCGCGCCGATGATCTGAACCATCATGCCGGGCAGATCAGCTTCCCCGGCGGTGGCCGAGATCCAGGCGACGCCGATGCGATCGCGACCGCGCTGCGCGAAGCGCGCGAGGAAGTCGGCCTGGCCGCCGACGAAGTGGAGATCATCGGCCGCCTGCCCCTCTACACGACGGTGACTGCCTACGCCGTGACCCCGATCGTCGGCTTGCTCGCGCCCCCGCGCGCGCTCGCGCCCGATCCGCTCGAAGTCGCCGATGTCTTCGAAACCCCGCTCGAGTTCCTGATGGACCCGGCCAACCACCGTCGCCACGCGATCACGATCCAGGGCGCCGAGCGGCATTTCCTGTCGATGCCTTGGGGCAGCGACGCCCGCGGGGCGGCGTACTTCATCTGGGGCGCGACCGCGGCGATGCTCCGCAACCTGTACCGGTTCCTGGCCTAGCGCCGATCGCCCCGGCGCCGGCCGCCGGCGCCCGAACCGTCCGGCTATGATTCGGCGCAATGAGTTTCTTCGCCGTCCTCCTCGCGCTGCTCCTCGAGCAGATCAAGCCGCTGCCGCGCCGCAACGTGGTCCACGATTCGCTGGCATCGTGGGTCGGCTGGACGGGGCGCAACTTCGATGCGGGCAAGCCGCAGCACGCGAAGGTGGTGTGGCTGATGACGGTGATGGCGCCGGCGCTCGCTGCCGCGCTGGCCTATGCGGGCATCCGCCATTACAGCGCGCTGGCGGCGCTGCTGTTCGACGTGATCGTGCTGTACCTGACGCTGGGCTTCCGCCAGTTCAGCCATTACTTCACCGACATCCGCGCCGCGTTGGAGCGCGGCGACGAGCTCGAAGCGCGCCAACTGCTGGCCGAGTGGCGCCATCTCGACGCGTCGGAGCTGCCGCGCACCGAGCTGCTGCGCCACATGATCGAGCATTCGCTGCTGGCCGCGCATCGCCACGTGTTCGGCGTGTTCTTCAGCTTCGTCGTGTTCTCGGCGATCGGGCTCGGGCCGGCGGGCGCCGTGCTGTACCGGATGGCGGAGTTCGCCTCGCGCTACTGGGCGTTCCGCAGCAAGTCGCTCGATCTGCCGTTCAACGACAACCTGATGGCGCTGTCGCAGCGCTTGTTCAGCCTGATCGATCACGTGCCCGCGCGGCTGACCGCTGCGGGCTTCGCGGTCGTGGGCAATTTCCAGGATGCGGTCGACGGCTGGAAGCGCGACGCCAGCCTGTGGAAGCACGCCAACGAAGGCATCATCCTCGCCGCCGCCGCCGGCGCGGTGGGCGTTCAGTTGGGCGGCGGCGCGGCGCCGGGCGTGTCGCCCGACCGCTCGAAGACCTTCACCAGCGGCGAAAGCGCGACGGCCTCGCAGGCGGACGGCAGCACCACGCAGGGCCTGCCGCCGCAGCTCGGCCACCTCGGCATCGTCGTCGGCCTCGTGTGGCGCTCGGTGATCCTGTGGATGCTGCTGGTGGCGTTGCTGAAGCTGGCGAACCTGACGGCGTGAAACGCGGCCGGCGCCTGCGTCAGCGCCGGGGCGCGGCCCGTCGCAATTCGTCCATCAATTCTTGGTAGATCCGCTCGCGCGACGGCGAAATGTCTCCGCGCGCGATCGCCGCGCGCACGCCGCACGCGGGTTCATGGCGGTGCGTGCAGTTCGCGAACTTGCAATCGCCCAAGTGGAGGCGGTAGTCCGGCATCAGCGCGCCGAGATCGGCGGCGGCGATGTGGTGGATGCCGAACTCCTGGAAACCGGGGGAATCGATCAGCGCGCTGCGGCGCGCGTCGTCGAGCCAGTACCAGGTGGTGGTGGTGGTGGTGTGCTTGCCCGAGCGCAGCGCCTTGGAGATCTCGCCGACCTGCGCGTCGGCTTGCGGCACCAGCAGGTTCACCAGCGTGCTCTTGCCCATGCCGCTGGGGCCCAGCACGAGCGTCGTCTTGTCCGCCAGCAGCGGCCTGAGCAGGGCCTCGGTCCCGGGCGGATCGGCCTTCACCGCGACCTCGAGCACGTCGTAGCCCATGCGCCGGTACGGCGCGAGCCGCTCGCGGGCCGCGGCGGCCTCGGGGCGGTCGATCTTGTTCAGCACGATCTTCGCGGCGATGCGGCCGTCCGCGGCGGCGATCAGCGCGCGCGACAGCTGCGATTCGCTGTAGGGCGGGTCGCAGGCCACCATCACCAGCAGCAGGTCGATGTTGGCCGCGAAGTTCTTGCTGCGCCATTCGTCTTGGCGTTTCAGCAGGCTGCGGCGTTCGTCGAACGACTCGATCACCGCCTCGTCGCCGGACGGTTGCCAGCGCACGCGGTCGCCGACGACCACCTCGCTCTTCTTGCCGCGGCCGTGGGCCAGCATCTGGACGCCGTCGTCGCGCTCGATCACCGAGTGGCGGCCGTGCACGCCGACCACGCGCGCCACCGGCAGGGCG
>JBEVLR010000158.1:0-3592 GCA_040509075.1 Burkholderiaceae bacterium
CTTGGTGACCGGCGGCTCGCCGATCGCGAGCGCGATCTCGCGCTGCGCCATCGCGTAGCGCGTGAGCGAATCCATGATGAGCAGCACGTGCTGGCCCTGGTCGCGGAAATATTCGGCGATCGCGGTGGCGTACGACGCGCCCTGCATGCGCAGCAGCGGCGAGACGTCCGCGGGAGCGGCCACGACGACCGAGCGCCGCAGGCCTTCCGCGCCGAGGATGTCTTCGATGAACTCCTTGACTTCGCGGCCGCGCTCGCCGATCAGCCCGACGACGATCACGTCGGCCTGCGTGTAGCGCGCCATCATGCCCAGCAGCACCGATTTGCCGACGCCGGTGCCCGCGAACAGGCCGATGCGCTGGCCGCGGCCGACGGTGAGCATCGCGTTGATCGCGCGCACCCCGGTGTCGAGCGGCGTGCGCACCGGATCGCGCTCCATCGCGTTGATGGAGCGGCGAACCATCGGTTCGGCGCGCACGTCGGCGAGGGGGCCGAGCCGGTCCAGCGGCCGGCCGTGGGCGTCGACGACGCGCCCGAGCAGCCCCGCGCCCATCGGCAGGTGCAGGCCCCGATCCTCGCTGCGCCGCCACGGATGGTTCTCGGCCCCGAAGCGCGGCGGCAGGTGGGGCACCGCGCGCGGCACGACCTTGGCGCCGCTGGACAGCCCCTGCAGCTCGCCGGTGGGCATCAGGAACGCGCGGTCGCCGTCGAAGCCGACCACTTCCGCCGAGACCGGAGGCTCGTTGCCCGCGCCGCTGACGTCGCAGACGGACCCCACGGGCACGCGCACGCCGGCCGCTTCGAGCACCAGGCCGGCCACGCGCACCAGCGTGCCCTGCATCTCCAGCGGCTGCGGCACGGTGGCGTAGTTCTCGATGTCGGCCAGGTAGCGGCCCCAGCGGGCCCTGCGGCCGGCCGGGGCCGGCGCGGCGCCGTTCATCGGGAAAGCCTCCGCGCCGCTCATTGCCCGCCTCCCGTCAGGATGTCGGGCGCGTCCCAGGCGTCGTCGCGGCCGAACACCGCCGCGGCCTGGGCCCAGCGCGTGCCGATGCGGGCGTCGACGTGGCCGAGGTCGGAATCGACGACGCAGCCGCCCGGCTCCAGCGTCGGATCGGCGACGAGCCGGGCGTCGCGCGCCTTCAGGGCTTCGTCGGCGCCGGCGGCCACGTATTGATGGTCGCTCGGGTGCAGCCGCACGCGGAGGTGGCGCGCCGACAGCACGATCGCGCCGACCGCTTCCTGCGCGACGCGGGCGACGATCTCGGGCCTGGTGGCCAGTTCGTGGCGCACGACCTGGCGCGCGAGCTGCACCGCGGTGCGGGTGAGGGCCAGCGCCATGTCCTGCTCGAGCGCGCTCCACTGGTCGTCGAGTTCGGCGAACATCCGGCCGAACTGCGCGGCCATCTGGCGCGCGAAGCTTTCCTTGAACGCCTCCAGCGCGGCCTGGCCGTCGCGGTAGCCGTCCTTGTAGCCCGCATCGCGCGCATGGCGAACCTCTTCCAGCCATTCCTCCTCGGTCGGGGGCGCCGGCGGCGGCGGCGGCGCGGCGTGCGCCTTGTTCTCGGGGCGCTCGGCCGGGTGCGGAGACGGCGCGTCGGGGTTGCCGAACGAGCCGGGGCGCCACGCGGAGAAATTCTCGAGCTCCTCGCGCGGGATGAAGCGCGACTGCGGGGCGCCGCGCGGCGGCACCGGGACCGGGCGGTCGTAGTCCGGGTCGTGCAGGCGCGATTTAGAGGAAGTCATCGGCGCCTCCGCTGGCCATCACGATCTGGCCCTCGTCGACCAGGCGGCGCACGATCTTCAGCATCTCCTTCTGTTCGGACTCGACTTCCGACACCCGCACCGGGCCGCGCGAGTCGAGATCCTCGCGCAGCGTCTCGGCGGCGCGGCTCGACATGTTGCGGAACACCTTCTCGCGCAGCTCGGGCGCGGCGCCCTTGAGCGCGACGACCAGCGATTCGCTCTGCACTTCCTTCAGCAGCGACTGGAATCCCTTGTCGTCGAGCTTGTTGAGGTCGTCGAAGGTGAACATGTTGTCCATGATCTTCTGGGCCAGCTCGTTGTCCGCCTCGCGGATGTAGTCGAGCGCCGACGTTTCCACCGAAGAGCCCATCAGGTTGATGATCTCGGCGGCCGTCTTCACGCCGCCCAGCGACGCCTTCTTGAGCTTCTCGCCGCCGGCGAGCACCTTGCTCATCACCTCGTTGAGGTCTTTCAGCGCCGACGGCTGGATGCCGTCGAGCGTCGCGATGCGGATCAGCACCTCGTTGCGCTGGCGCTCGGTGAACGACTTGAGCACCGACGACGCCTGGTCGAAATCCAGGTGCACGAGGATGGCGGCGACGATCTGCGGGTGCTCGTTGCGCAGCAGCTCGGCCACCGAGCCGGCGTCCATCCACTTCAGGGATTCGATGCCGGTGACGTCGCTGCCCTGCAGGATGCGGTCGATCAGCAGGTTGGCCTTGTCGTCGCCGAGCGCCTTGCGCAGCACGGATTTCACGTATTCGTCGGTGTCCTGCACGAGCACGTGCTGCGACTGCGCGACCTCGCCGAAGCGGTCGAGCACCCCGTCCATGCGCTCGCGCGTGATCGCCTTCATGCGGGCGATCGTCTCGCCGAGCTTCTGCACCTCCTTCGGCGCCAGGTGCTTGAAGACGTTGGCCGCCTCCTCCTCGCCGAGCGACATCAGCAGGATCGCGGCGTCTTCCACGCCTTGTTCGTCATTCTTCGGGCCGGCCATGGTGTGTGCTTCCCGCGCCGCGCTTCAAGCGCTTTCGCCGTTGACCCAGCCGCGCACGATGTTGGCGACGGCGGTCGGGTTGTCCTTGGCCAGCTGGCGCGCGTTCTCGAGCTTCTTGGCCATCTGCGGCGCCTCCAGCAGCTCGGGCAGCGCGTCCATCGGCAGCTCGTTCGCGTCCTCGACGACGGCGTCGAGCTGGCGGCCCTTGGCGTCGTCCTCGCGGTCGGCCGGCGTCGCCAGCGCGGCCATCACGGCCGGGCGCACCAGGCCGAACAGCACCGCGAGCGCGACCAGCGTCAGCCCCGTGGGCACGCCGCCGGCGCGCAGCAGGTCGAGCAGCCACGGCTGCCTCCACAGCGGCACCTCCTCCTCCTTCGGCGGCGCGTCGACGCGGAACGGCGCGTTGATCACCTTGACCGAATCGCCCCGATCCTTGCTGTAGCCGATCGCCTCCTGCACGAGGGCGGTCAGCTTGTCCATCTCGTCCTGCGTCAGCGGGGTGCTGGTCGTCTTGCCCTTGGCGTCGGTGTTGACGCGCTGGTTGACGATGACGGCGGCGTTGAGCCGGCGCACCAGCCCGGTGGCGTTGCGCGTGACGCGCACCGTGCGGTCGACTTCGTAGTTCGTGACCGTCTCGCGGCGCCCGCCCGCGCCCGACGTGCCGCCCTGCGCGGCCTGCAGCGGGGCCGACGCGCCGTTGATGGGCGCGGTCGCCGGCACGGGCGGCTGGTTCGTCGCCGCGCCCGGGACGCCCGACGGCGCGGCGTTGGCGCCGCCGCCGGCGTCCGACGACTGCTGGCTGCGCACGGTGGCGTCCTTGACGTCCTGGTTCGGCTTGAACTGCTCGGAGGTC
>JBEVLR010000159.1:0-13323 GCA_040509075.1 Burkholderiaceae bacterium
CGGCGTCGCCGATGCCGTCGAGGTACTTGACCAGGGCGCGGATGGAATTGCCGTGTGCGGCGATCACGACGCGCTGGCCGGCCCGCAGTGCCGGCGCCAAGGTGTCGTTCTAGCACGGCAGCACGCGCGCGACGGTGTCCTTCAGGCACTCCGTGCGCGGCACCTGGTCCGGCGCGAGGCGGGCATAGCGCGGGTCGCTGCGCTCGCTGCGCGGATCGTTGGCTTCGAGCGGCGGCGGCGGCGTGTCGTAGCTGCGGCGCCAGATCAGGACCTGCTCGTCGCCGTATTCCTTGGCCATGTCGGCCTTGTTCAGGCCTTGCAGGCCGCCGTAATGGCGCTCGTTCAGGCGCCAGTCATTGATGACCGGCAGCCACGTGCGGTCCATCGCGTCCAGGCAGTGCCACAGGGTCCAGATCGCGCGTTTGAGCACCGACGTGTAGGCGACGTCGAACTCGTAGCCGGATTCCTTCAGCAGCTCGCCCGCGCTGCGGGCCTGCGTCACGCCGGTCGGCGTGAGTTCGACGTCGGTCCAGCCCGTGAAACGGTTCTCGAGGTTCCAGGTGGATTCGCCGTGGCGGATGAGGACGAGCTTGTGCATTGGGGGGAAGCGGTGGCGCCGTCGGCGCGCGTGCGGTCGGTGTCGTGGGACGCGAATTCTATAATCCGCCGCTGTGCGGGGCTTTCCCCACCGAATTTTTCCAGCGAACGGCTTAACGTGCGATTCTTTCTCGACCCTGTCACGTGGATTCTGATCATCGCCGCCGTCGTGTCCGGCTCCCTGCTGTTCTGGCCGATGCTGAGCCGGGCCCGCCGCGCCGGCGTCGCCCCGTCCGAGGCGGTGAGGCTGATGAACCGTGAGAAGGCGGTCGTCATCGACGTCCGCGAACCGGGCGAATACGCGGTCGCGCACGTCGTCGGCTCGCGCAACATCCCGCTCGGGCGACTGGAGGTCGCGCCCGAACTTCCGAAGAACAAGTCGTTGCCGGTGATCCTGGTCTGCGCCAACGGCCATCGCGCCGCGAAGGCCGCGAAAGCGCTGGAAGCCAAGGGATTCGCGAAGGCGGTCGTGCTCAGCGGCGGCCTGGCCGCGTGGAAGGCCGAGAACCTGCCGACCGCGGCCGGCAAGGTCGGCGCCTGACCGGCCTGGGCCGGGCCGCGGCGGCCGCGCGAGGTTTTTGCCGCCGGCCGCGGCAAGTTCCCCGCGTCCGCGCGAAAATCGGTTCCGTCCACAGTTTTTTTCCGTCCCGCATCCGCGGGGCGCCCGACGCCATGAACCCGGTCCGCATGTTCACCACCGCGGTGTGCCCTTATTGCATCCGCGCGAAGCAGTTGCTGCGCCAGCGCGGCGTCGAGTCCATCGACGAGATCCGCATCGACCTGAATCCCTCCGAGCGCGACGCGATGATCGCCCGGACCGGCCGCCGCACGGTGCCGCAGATCTTCATCGGCGACACCTGGGTTGGCGGTTGCGACGAGCTGATCGGGCTCGACCGCGATGGCGGCCTGCTGCCGCTGTTGGGCGCTTGAGGCGCGCCGGTGCGCCGGTGCGTTTTCCGCCCGTTGCGCGGGGCGCGGCGCGTTCGCCGCTGCGACATAATGGCGGGATCGGCCCGCACCGCCCCGGTTGGCGGGCTTCGTTTTTGAGACACCCCCATGGCTGCACAAGACCCCACCCCCATTTTCCAGATCCAGCGCATCTACTTGAAGGATCTGTCGCTCGAACAGCCGAATTCGCCGAAAGTGCTGCTCGAGCAGACGCAGCCTCAGGTCGACATCCAGCTGGGCATGGCGGCCGAGGTCGTCGCGGAAGGCATCTTCGAGGTCGCGGTCACCGCCACCGTTACGACGAAGGTGGGCGACAAGGTGCTGTTCCTGATCGAGGCCAAGCAGGCCGGCATCTTCGAGATCCGCCACGTTCCGCTGGAGCAGCAGCAAGGCATCCTCGGCGTGGCGTGCCCGCAGATGCTGTATCCGTACCTGCGTGCGGTCGTCTCCGACGTGTGCACGCGGGCCGGCTTCCCGCCGATCCTGCTCGCCGAGGTGAATTTCCAAGCGATGTTCGAAGCGCAGCAGCAGGCGCAACTGGCCCAGGCCGCCGGCGCGAGCGGCGTCCCGAACTGAGCGCCCGCGAACGGGCCCCGCATGTCCGCCCGTGATTCCGGGTTCGTCCACGGGCGCTGAGCGCACACCGCGTGCCGCGCCGGTTTCCGGCGTTCGATCCACTTCCTTCGAAATCCGTCCCGATGCGCATCTCCGTCATGGGCGCCGGTGCTTGGGGCACCGCCCTCGCGATCGCGGCCACGCGTCATCGGCATCGCGTGCTGCTGTGGGCGCGCGACGCCGGCCAGGCCCAACGCATGGCGGCCGACCGGCGCAACGCGCGCTATCTGCCGAGCGCGGCGTGGCCCGACGAGCTCGCGGTCACGGCCGATCACTCGGCCGCGGTCGACCATGCGCGGGGCGGGCTCGTGATCGTCGCCACGCCGATGGCGTCGCTGCGCGAACGCCTCGCGGCGCTCCCGCACGACGCGTGCGTGCTGTGGTTGTGCAAGGGCATCGAGTCGGCGTCGGGGTCGCTCGGCCACCAGATCGCCGCGGCGGTGCTTCCGAAGGCGTCCGTGGGGGTGTTGTCGGGCCCGAGTTTCGCGCAGGAGGTCGCCGGCGGCAGTCCCGCGGCGCTGGTCGCGGCCAGCGCCGATGCGGCGCTGTGCGAGCTCGCGGTGAAGGCGCTGCACGGCGATTCGATCCGCATCTACCGGTCGAGCGACGTCATCGGCGTCGAAGTCGGCGGCGCCGTGAAGAACGTGCTCGCGATCGCCACCGGCATCGCCGACGGATTGCAACTGGGCCTCAACGCGCGCGCCGCGCTGATCACCCGCGGACTTGCGGAGATGACGCGCCTGGGGGTCGCGCTCGGCGCGTCGCCCGAAACGTTCACCGGCCTGTCGGGCCTGGGCGATCTCGTGCTGACCGCGACGGGCGACCTGTCGCGCAATCGCCGGGTCGGTCTGATGCTCGCCCAGGGCCTCGCGCTGCCCGACGCGCTCGAACGCCTGGGCCATGTCGCCGAAGGCGTCCATTGCGCCGAGACCGTCGCGCGGCTCGCGCATGAGCACGGCGTGACGATGCCGATCGCCGATGCGGTGTCGTCGGTGATCCATCGGCGGATGAACCCGCGCGATGCGGTGTTGGCGTTGATGCGGCGCGGGGCACGGCAAGAGGGATAGGCGCCGGCCCGGCTTCGATCGGTGCCGGGATCATCGCCTTCGGCGCCGCGATGGCGGGCCCGCGATCCCCGCCTCGGGCGCCGCCGGGGCGAACGTTGGGCCCGCCGCGTTTCGCGGCCGTCACACTCCGCCCGAATAACCGTTGCGGTGCCAAGCGGCGAAGACGGCGACGGCCACCGCGTTGCTGAGGTTCAGGCTGCGCTGGCCGGGGCGCATCGGCAGCCGGACGAGTCGGCCGGGCGGGAACTGCCCGCGCAGATCGGCGGGCAAGCCGGCCGACTCGTTGCCGAACACCAGGCTGTCGCCCGGCCGCCAATCGACGTCGTCGAGGCGAGCGGTGCCGCGTGTGGAGAAGCCGAAGCAGCGCGCGGCATCGGCGGTGGCGGCGAAATCGTCCCAGCGGGCATGGCGGCGCACTTCGGCGAACTCGTGATAGTCGAGGCCGGCGCGGCGCAACAGCCGGTCGTCCATCGAGAACCCGAGCGGCTCGACCAGGTGCAGCTCGCAGCCGGTGTTGGCGGCGAGGCGGATGACGTTGCCGGTGTTGGGCGGGATTTCCGGTTGGACGAGCACGATGCGGAACATGGGCCGATTGTCGGTGACGCGGATGGGCGTCGCCCGGCTTGCGGGAACCAGGGTTTTCATTCGTCGGGCGTCCGCGCGACGACCCACAGCTGCACGTCGCGCGCGCCGGCCGCGAGCAACGCGCGCGCAGCCGCCTGCGCGGTGGCGCCGGTGGTGAGCACGTCGTCGACCAGCGCGACCGCGGCGCCGCGAACCCACGCCGCGTGGCGCGGCGCGGCGACGAATGCGTCGCGCAGGTTGGCCCGGCGCGCGTCGCGCTGCAGGCCCAGCTGGCGGCCGGTGTCGCGGACGCGGAACAGCGCGTCGGCGCGCGCATCGAGCCCCAACGCCCGCGCGAGCCGGCGCGCCAGCTCCCACGCCTGGTTGTAGCCGCGTTCGCGCAGCCGTTCGCGCGACAGCGGGACGGGCACGACGCGCAGCGCGCTCGGCAGGCCGTCGTCGGCGGCGCCGTCGCGCAGTCGATCGAGCAGGGGGGCCGTCAACGCGTCGAGGTGGGCCAGGCGGTCGTGGAACTTGAGATCGGCGAGCAGGCGATCCCAGGTGTAGCCGTAGTCGACCGCGGCGACGGCGCGTGACCAGGCCGGCGGCCCGAGGCGGCAGCGCGCGCAGCGCCGTTCGGGCGGGCCGCGGTCGACCGAGCCGGCATCGGCGTGGAGCGAGGCGGGCGGGGGCGCGAGCGGCGCAGCGCAGCCGCCGCAGCGCTCGCGGGCGGACGCGAAGCGGTTGCCGCAATGCGGGCACAGGGCGCCCCCGCACCAGCTTCGGCAGACCACGCACTCGCCGCCGGCCGAGCGCCGCGCGGCCTGCGCCACCCCGCGCCCCGCACGCAGCAGCGCATCGATGCGGCGGCGCGCGGCGCCTGCGTGCGTCCGTCGGCTGGCGGGGTGCGGGGTCATCGGCTCAATATACTGCCGCATGCCTGCCGCTCCCCTGCCCGAATCGCGCCCGGAACGCCTCGATCCGCGCGGGATGGATCGCGCGTGGTCGCGCCTGGCGGCGGCTCCCGAGCCGCCGTGGCTGCACGGCGAATGCGCCCGCCGGATGGGCGAGCGGCTGCCCATCGTCAAGCAGGTGCCGCAACACGTGCTCGACTGGTGGAGCGAGCTCGGCGCGGCCTCCGCGCTGCTCGCGCAAGCGTATCCGCGGGCGACGGTCACCGGGGTGTTGCGGCCCGAGGCGGGTGCGCCGGCGGGCCTCGAGCCGCCCGCCGCGGCACCGGCCTGGCGCCGCTGGCTGGGGGTCGGCGCCGCCGGCCCGCGCGCGATCGCGCAATCCGCGGTGCCGGCGGGGCAGGCGCAGCTCGTCTGGTCGAACATGAGCCTGCATTGGGCCGCCGATGCGCCCACGCTGATGCGCGCATGGCAACGCGCGCTCGTCGTCGACGGCTTCCTGATGTTCGCGACGCTGGGCCCGGGCACGCTGGTGGCGTTGCGCGACCTCTACCGGGCGCACGGATGGGGCACCCCGTATGCGCCATGGACCGACATGCACGACCTCGGCGACATGCTCGTCGAGGCCGGCTTCGCCGATCCGGTGATGGACCAGGAGACGCTGCGCCTGACCTGGAGCACGCCGCAGGCCGCCGTCGCGGAATTGCGCGCGCTGGGCGCGAACGGCGATGCGGCGCGCTTCGCCGGCCTGCGCACGCCGCGCTGGCGCGACCGGCTGCTGCAGGCGCTCGGCGCGGCCCGCGACCGCCAAGGGCGCGTGGCGCTCGAGTTCGAGGTCGTCTATGGCCACGCGTTCAAGCCCGAGCCGCGGGCCCGGCTCGGCGCGCGGACGGAGGTGGGGCTGGACGACATGAAATCGATGTTGAGTCGGGGTCGACCCGCAAGGTAGGGCCGCGTTTCGTGCCCTAGAATCGCGCGGGTCTTGTCCGATGCGCGTGCTTCCCCCTGTGCAAACCCTCTACAGGGAAAGCCCGCGAACGATGATCATGCCGATCCGGGCCATTCGATTGGTGCTGGGCGCCCCGGGCCGGGCCGCACGCGGCCCGCCCCCGCGGGGGTCGAGAAACTTGGGGCCGCCCGGCGTTTCCTTGAGAGCCGATAACGAGGATCGAACCACGTGACGACAATGATGACGACTCGCAAGCTCGGGCACCGCACGGCGCGCGGCGCCTTGGCGATTTCCGCATGGGCGGCCAGCGGCGTCGCGGCCGCGTTCGGCGAGCCGGGCGTGAGCGATCTTCCCGGCGGCCCCCGGCTCAACGGCGTCGATTTCCAGCCCGCGGTCACCGAGATCGCCCAGCAGATCAAGGATCTGCATTACGGCATGCTGATCGTTTGCACGGCGATCTTCATCGTCGTGTTCGGCTTCATGTTCTATTCGATCTTCAGGCACCGCAAGAGCGTGGGCTACGAAGCCGCCAACTTCCACGAGAGCGTCGGCGTCGAGATCGCGTGGACGGTGGTGCCGTTCATCATCGTCATCGCGATGGGCGCCGCGGCCACGCGCACCGTCGTCGCGATGAAGGACACCACCGCCGCCGACCTGACGATCAAGGCGACGGGCTACCAGTGGAAGTGGGGCTACGACTACATCAAGGGCGAAGGCGAGGGCCTGGCCTTCATCTCCACGCTCGACACCGCCCAGCGCGAGCTCTCCGAAGACAACAAGGCCGGGGGCAACGACTTCCTGCTGAAGGTCGACAATCCGCTGGTGGTGCCGGTCGACAAGAAGGTGCGCATCATCACGACGGCCAACGACGTGATCCATTCCTGGAGCGTGCCCGCTTTCGGCGTCAAGCAGGACGCCGTTCCCGGTTTCGTGCGCGACACCTGGTTCCGCGCGACCAAGGCCGGCGATTACTACGGCATGTGCTCCGAGCTTTGCGGCAAGGAGCACGCGTTCATGCCGATCCACGTGATCGTGCTGCCCGCGCCCGACTACACCGCATGGGTCGCCAAGCAGAAGAAGGCGCTCGCCGCCGCCGCCGACGATCCGAAGAAGGTCTGGGAGATGGCGCCGCTGATGGCGCGCGGCGAGAAGGTCTACCTCGCCAACTGCGCGGTGTGCCACCGGCCGGACGGCAAGGGCGCGGGCCCGGTCAAGCCGCTGGACGCGTCGCCGGTCGTCAACGACCCCGACAAGGACGCGCAGATCCTGACGGTGCTGCACGGGCGCCTGAACGGCGCGATGCCGGCCTGGCAGGGCAAGCTCTCGGACACCGAGATCGCCGCCGCCATCACCTACACGAAGAATTCGTGGAGCAACCACACCGGCCAGCTCGTGCAGCCCGCCGACGTGCTGGCCGACGAATCGAAGTGACCGCAGTACGACGTACGGAGCCTTTCAAATGAGTGCTGTTCTCGACCACCCGGCGGATCACGGTCACGGCGATCACGCCCACGGTCATCCGACCGGCTGGCGGCGTTGGCTGTTCGCGACGAACCACAAGGACATCGGCACGCTGTACCTGCTGTTCGCGTTCACGATGTTCCTGATCGGCGGCACGCTGGCGCTGCTGATCCGGCTCGAGCTGTTCCAGCCCGGGCTCCAGTATTTCAATCCCGAGCTGTTCAACCAGTTCACCACGATGCACGGGCTGATCATGGTGTTCGGCGCGATCATGCCGGCGTTCGTCGGCTTCGCGAACTGGATGATCCCGCTGCAGATCGGCGCGGCCGACATGGCGTTCGCGCGCATGAACAACCTCAGCTTCTGGCTGCTGATCCCGGCCGCGCTGATGCTCGTCGGCTCGTTCTTCATGCCCGGCGGCGCGCCCGCGGCCGGCTGGACGCTGTACGCGCCGCTGACGCTGCAGATGGGCCCGTCGATGGACGGCGGCATCTTCGCGATGCACCTGATGGGCGCCAGCTCGATCATGGGCTCGATCAACATCATCGTCACGATCCTGAACATGCGCGCCCCGGGCATGACGCTGATGAAGATGCCGATGTTCGTCTGGACGTGGCTGATCACCGCCTATTTGCTGATCGCCGTGATGCCGGTGCTCGCCGGCGCGATCACGATGACCCTGACCGACCGCCATTTCCACACGAGCTTCTTCAATCCCGCCGGCGGCGGCGACCCGGTGATGTACCAGCACGTGTTCTGGTTCTTCGGCCATCCCGAGGTCTACATCATGATCCTGCCGGCGTTCGGCATCGTGAGCCAGGTCGTGCCGGCGTTCGCCCGCAAGCGCCTGTTCGGCTACACCTCGATGGTGTACGCCACCTCGTCCATCGCGATCCTGTCGTTCATCGTCTGGGCGCACCACATGTACACGACGGGCATGCCGGTGACGGGCCAGCTGTTCTTCATGTACGCGACGATGCTGATCTCGGTGCCCACGGGCGTCAAGGTGTTCAACTGGCTGGCCACGATGTGGCGGGGCTCGATGACCTTCGAGGCGCCGATGCTGTGGGCGGTCGGCTTCATCTTCGTGTTCACGATGGGCGGCTTCACCGGTCTGATCTGTTCGATGGCGCCGATCGACATCCAGCTGCAGGATACCTACTACGTCGTCGCCCATTTCCACTACGTGCTCGTGGCCGGTTCGCTGTTCGGCATGTTCTCCGGCTACTACTACTGGAGCCCGAAATGGACCGGCGTGATGTACAGCGAGTTCCGCGGCAAGCTGCACTTCTGGCTGTCGCTGGTCTTCTTCAACGTCACGTTCTTCCCGATGCATTTCCTCGGCCTGGCCGGCATGCCGCGCCGCATCGCGGACTACCCGATGCAGTTCGCCGACTTCAACGCGCTGGCGTCGGCCGGCGCCCTCGGGTTCGGCCTGACGCAGGTGTTCTTCCTGCTGTTCATCGTCGTGCCGGCGATGCGCGGCAAGGGGGAGCCGGCGCCGCAGCGTCCGTGGGACGGCGCGGAAGGCCTCGAGTGGGAAGTGCCGTCGCCGGCGCCGTGGCACACCTACGAAACCCCGCCGAAACTCGACAAGACCGCGACCAAGGTCGTCGGCTGAACGGCCGATCCGGCGCAAGGCCATGGCACCGACTCCCGAACAGCGCCGCAAGAACCTGCGCCTCGGCCTCGCGCTGATGACGGTCGCGGTCGCGTTCCTGGCGGGCTTCGTCGCCAAAGCGGCGCTGTTCGGCCTATGACGATCGTCCGCGCACCCGCCCGCGGGGCGTCGGCCCGGATCCGGCGCTACAACCGCGACATGCTTTTCAAGCTGGCGTTGGTCGTGGTCGCGATGGGCGCCTTCGGTTACGCGATGGTGCCGATGTACAAATCGATCTGCGAGGCCTTGGGCGTCAACGTGCTGGCCCGCGGTGATGTCGGCGCCGAGGCCGGCGCGAAGGCCGGGGCGGTCAACACGCAGCTCGACCTGACCCGCAGCGTCGTCGTCGAATTCGACGCCAACGCGCGCGGCCCGTGGGAATTCCACCCGGCCCGCAACGCGGTGACGGTGCATCCGGGCGCGTTGACGACCGTGATGTACGAGTTCAGGAACACCCAGAGCCGCACGATGACCGCGCAAGCGATCCCCAGCTATGCGCCGGCCGGCGCGCAGGCCCACTTCAACAAGGTCGAATGCTTCTGCTTCACGCAGCACACGCTGAAGCCGGGCGAGTCCAAGACGTGGCCGGTGGTCTTCGTCGTCGACGGCAAGCTGCCGAAGGACATCACCACGATCACCCTGTCGTACACGTTCTTCGAGGTCGGCGGCACCACGCCGCCGGCGCCGCAAGGGCGGCCGGGCACCGCCGTCCAACCGCATGCCTGAGGTCGCGATGATCTTCCCCGCCGATCCTCCGGAGCCTTCCCCCACGGCGCGCGAGGCCGCTTTCGGCCGGACGATCCGGGCCGTCGCCTGGTCCTTCCTGGGCATCCGCCGATCGAAGGATCACGAGCAGGACGTCAAACAGCTGAACCCGATCCACGTGGTCATCGCCGGCGTGATCGGCGCCGCGCTGTTCGTGGGGGTGCTCGTGCTGCTCGTGCATTGGGTGACGGCGTCGGCCGTCGCCCGCTGACCCCCCCCCAACGCGCCGCCGCATCGACGAGCGATCCAACGATCTTGCAAGAGTCTGGAGAAAAGCACCCATGTCCGCCGCGACTCCCCACGGAACCACCCCGCACTACTTCATCCCGACGCCGTCGCGCTACCCCATCTGCGTGGCCGCCGGCCTGCTGCTGATGGTTCTGGGCGCCAGCCAGTGGGTCAATGGCCATGAGTGGGGTTCGTGGTGCCTCCTGACCGGGCTCGCGGTGTGGCTCGCGACGCTGGCCCAGTGGTTCAGCACCGCGATCGGCGAAAGCGAATCCGGCCAGTATTCCGGGACGGTGGACGTGTCGTTCCGCTGGAGCATGAGCTGGTTCATCTTCTCGGAGGTGATGTTCTTCGCCTCGTTCTTCGGCGCGCTTTTCTGGGCGCGCAGCATCGCGCTGCCGATGCTGGGCAACATCGATCACCAGTTGCTGTGGCCCGACTTCCACGCGATCTGGCCCAGCGTCCAGGCGGGGGCGACCGCGTCGCCCGCCGACACGATCGCGCCGTTCCGCACCATGGGGCCGTGGCCGATCCCGACCTTGAACACGGCGATCCTGCTGAGTTCCGGCGTCACGCTGACGATCGCCCACCATGCGCTGATCGCCGACCATCGCTCGAAGGCGATCGTGTGGATGTGGGTCACCGTGCTGCTGGGCGTGTCGTTCATCTGCTGCCAGGCGTTCGAATACCACGAGGCGTACACCGAGATGAACCTGAAGCTGTCTTCGGGCATCTACGGCTCGACCTTCTTCATGCTCACCGGCTTCCACGGCTTCCACGTGTTCGTCGGCATGCTGATGCTCCTTTTCATCACGCTGCGGCTGCACAAGGGGCATTTCACGCCGACCCGGCATTTCGGGTTCGAGGGCGCGGCGTGGTATTGGCACTTCGTGGACGTGGTGTGGCTGGGCTTGTACGTGGTGGTGTATTGGCTGTAGCGCCGGCGCGGCGTCCCCGAAGGCCCGCCCGAGCAAGGCCGGCGCCGCCTTTTTCGCAAGGCGATGGAAAGGGCGCGCGGCGCCGCCGCCCAGGGACCGACGCCCGCCGGGGCGTCCGAAGGCCGGCGTCCGCCGCTCAAGTGCCGACCGGGATCCCCGTCGGGTGGATCCAGCCGAGCGCATAGGCGAGCAGAATCAGCAGGAACAAGGTGACCGACAGGCCGACGCGCAGCGCGAGCGCGCGGGCCATGCGCTTGTCGGGCGCACCGTCGGCGCGATGCCCGGCCGGCCTGCGACGCAACATGAAGAACCCGGCGCTGCCGAGCGCGGCCAGCACAAGCACCAGGAAAGCGACGATCACGATTTTCATGACGAACGATTATTCCACCGGCCCCGCCGTAGCGGGCGGGGGTTCCCCCGAGCCGAGGATCGACGACGACGCGAACCGCGTCCCCGGGCCGCCCAGCACGCGCTCGCGCCTCGTTTGGCTGGTCGTGGCGTTCATCTGCGCGGCGCTCGCGGCCAGGCTGGGGCTGTGGCAGCTGTCGCGGGCCCACCAGAAAACGTCGGCGGCCGAACTGATCGCCGAGCGCGGCGCGATGGCGCCGCTTTCCGCCGAGGCGCTCGCGCGCGACGCGGCGTCGGGCCCCGACCAATGGCAGCGCCGGATCACGCTGCGGGGGCGATGGGATGGCGGGCATGTCGTCTTCCTGATGAACCGCACGATGGATGATCGTCCCGGCTTCTTCGTGATGACGCCGCTGCGCCTGCCCGACGGCAGCGCGGTGGTCGCGCAGCGCGGCTGGATCGCGGGCGACCCGGCCGATCCGATGAGGGCGCCCGCCATCGTGACGCCGGCCGGCGAGGTGCGTGTCGAGGCCCGCGTCGCCCCGTGGCCTTCCCGCTGGTTCGACTTCAGTCATGGCGCGGACGGCAAGGTCAGGCAGAATCTCGAGCGGGCGACGTTCGCGGCCGAGTCGGGCCTGGCGCTGCGGCCGGTCATGGTCGTCGAGCAGGCTGCCGCCGGCAACGCCGGCGACGGCCTGCGGCGCGACTGGCCCGCGCCCGACAGCAACGCCGTGACCAATTACGGCTATGCGGCGCAGTGGTTCGCGATGAGCGCCGCATGCCTCGGCCTGTACGTCTGGGTGCAGTTCTTCCGTCGGCGGCCGCTGAATGGAGATGCGGTCGCCGCCGCCGATTCCTGATCCGGCAACGGATTCGTTGTCCCTCGTCGATGACTTCGCCTGATTCATGAAGACCACGCCGACCGACGGCTTCCCCGCGACCGGCCGGGAATCGCTGACGCTGCATTCCACGCCCGATCCGGTTCATGACTTCGCGTCGTCGCAAAGCCTGCGCGGGCGGGTCACGATGCTGTTGATCTTGTTGGCCTGCGCGTTGCCGGTCATCGCGTCCTACCTGACGTATGACGTGTTCCGTCCGCAGCTGCGCCGCGCCAACTACGCGACGCTGATCGATCCGCAGCGACCGTTGCCCGATTTCTCCACGCTGCCTGCGCGCGACCTGGCCGGCCGGCCGGCGCCGTTGACGTCGCTGAAGGGGCAGTGGCTGTTGGTGGTCGTCGCGCCGGCCGACTGCGGCAAGGCCTGCGAGGCGCATCTTTTCATGCAGCGGCAGCTGCGCGAGATGATGGGGGCCGAGCGCGATCGTGTCGACAAGGTGTGGCTGGTCGACGGCCCGGGCCCGATCGCGCCGGCCGTTGCGGCGGCGATCGGCGCGAACCCCCCGGTGGCCGCCTACCGCGTCGAGCGCGGGGCGCTCGCGCATTGGCTCGAACCGGAGCCGGGCCGGGCGATCGAGGATCACCTGTATATCGTCGATCCGCTCGGCAACTGGATGATGCGCGCGCCCGCCGATGCCGATCCGATCCGGCTGAAGAAAGATCTCGACCGGCTGCTGCGCGCTTCCGCTTGGTGGAACCGGGCGAAGGACGCGCGATGAATCCGGCGCCGGCCTACGATTGGCGTTCGCTCGCCGGCCTCGCGCTGATCGCGCTGGCCATCGTCTCGGCCCTGCTGATGGCGGCTTGGTGGCGCGGCGGACTGCGGCGCCGCGACGGCGCCCGGCGCGTCGGCGCGCTCGCCGCGTTGGCCCTGTTCCTCTGTTTCGATCTCGTCTGCTTCGGCGCCTTCACGCGCCTCAGCGATTCCGGCCTGGGTTGCCCCGACTGGCCCGGATGCTACGCGACCGCGAGCCCGATCGCCGCCGCGGAGCCGATCGCCCATGCGCAGGCGCGCGCGCCCGAGGGGCCCGTCACCGAGCGCAAGGCGTGGATCGAGATGACCCATCGCTATTTCGCCGGCGCGTTGATGACGCTGATCCTGCTGTTGGTGGTGGTCGCCGCCAAAGCCGGCGAACGGCGCGCGCTGCGGTGGGCGCTGCTGACGCTCGCCTGGGTGATCGGTCAGGCCGCGTTCGGGGCGCTGACCGTCACGTGGAAACTCTATCCGGCGATCGTCGCCGGTCATCGGCTGGGCGGCTTGGGGTTGCGCGCGCTGCTCGCGATCCAAGGGCCGGCGCCCCGGGGCGCCGCAAGCCGGGCCCGGCGGGACCGGCCCGCGCTCGCGCTCGCCGCGCTCGCGCTGTTCGTGCAGAT
>JBEVLR010000160.1:0-5649 GCA_040509075.1 Burkholderiaceae bacterium
CGCATTGGCGGCGGCGGCCGCCAACGCGGCCCCGGCGAGTCCGCGAAGGACGGGCGCGCGGGTCCGCGCGCCGGGTTTCGTCGAGCGGGCCACTCAACGCTCCTTGACGATCCCGCGGTACAGCAGGATCGTCGCGACCAAACCGAACGCCGCGGCGCCGCTCATCCACCATCCGGGCGCCGCGTGGTCGCCGGTGACTTTGATCAGCCACGTCGACATGAACGGCGTGAAGCCGCCGAAGACCGCGGTGGCCAACGCGTAAGCCAGCGAGAAGCCGACCGTGCGCACGTGCGCCGGCATCACCTCGGTGAGGGCGACGACGGCCGCGCCGTTGTAGCCCGCGTACAGGATCGACAGCCACAGCTCGGTCATCAGCATGCGCTCGAACGACGGCGCGGAGACCAGCCACGACAGCACCGGATAGGCCGTCAGCAGCGTCAGCACCGTGAAGCCGGCCAACAGCGGCCAGCGCCCGACGCGGTCGGACAGCGCGCCCGTCAACGGCAACAGGATGAAGTTCGACAGCCCGACGCAGAACGTGACGATCAACGCGTCGGCGGAATCGAGCTTGAGCACCGATTTGCCGAACGTCGGCGTGTAGACGGTGATCAGGTAGAACGAGACCGTCGTCATCACCACCATCATCATGCCGGCGACCACCAGGGCCCAGTTGCGCACCATCGACTGCACGATCTCCGGGAAGGTCGGCCGCACCTTGCGCGCCAGGAACTCCTCGGTCTCCAGCAGCGAGCGCCGGATGTAGAACACGAACGGCAGGATCATGCAGCCGACGAAGAACGGCACGCGCCAGCCCCAGTCGTCGATCACCGCCGGCGGCAGCCACGAATTGACGCTGTAGCCGAGCACCGCCGCCACCATGATCGCGGCCTGCTGGCTGGCCGACTGCCAGCTCACGTAGAAACCCTTGCGGCCGGGAGTGGCCATCTCGGACAGGTAGACCGACACGCCGCCCAGCTCGACGCCCGCCGAGAACCCCTGCAACAGGCGCCCGGCGACGACGAGCGCCGGCGCGAGCCAACCGATGGTCGCGTAACCCGGCACGCAGGCGATCAGCACCGTGCCGCAGGCCATCAGCGACAGCGTCAGGATCAGGCCGCGCCGCCGGCCGATGCGGTCGATGTACGACCCGAGCACCACCGCGCCGAGCGGCCGCATCAGGAAACCGGCCCCGAACGTGACGAACGTCAGCATCAGCGAGGTGTAGGCGTTCTTGTCCGGGAAGAACGCCTTCGCGATGTCGGTCGCATAGAAACCGTACAGGAAGAAATCGAACATTTCCAGGAAATTGCCGCTCGTCACGCGCAGCACGGTGCCGACTTTCGACGCGGCGCCTGCCTGGTCCGAGGCGGGCGGCCGGGGGACGATTCCTGGTTCGACGGTATTGGTGCTCATTGGGGACTCCGTGCTGCGCACTCCGGCGCGAGCGCCTGCGGATGGCCGGGGGGCGCCCGGGCCACGCCTTCGGCGAACGATGTCGCCGGCGCGCCCGCGGGCGGCGTCGACGGCGAGGGGGGGAGGCCGGGCCCGAGCCCGGCAGTGTCGCCAGCATGGCAATCGTCGCGCCAGGGCGGGGCCGGCGGGGCCACGAAGCGGCGGCGGCCGCGAAGTTCGCGTTTCGGCGGCATCGAATCGCGAAGCGCGTGGACGGTTTCACGATCCGGGCCGCGGCGGCGGGCGAAATGCTCACGTCGCCGGCGGACGGGCCGATGAGTTCCGCAGAGAGCTACTGGCGCCGACGGCGTGCAGCCTCTCGCACCGAATGCGCCGTGGCCTATCTGCCCTATTCTTACGATCCCTGGGTCGTCGCCTGTTCCTTGCTGATCGCGAGCTTCGCGTCTTACGTCGCGCTCGACTTGGCCAGGCGCGTCCGCGGATCCGACGATTCCCTCGCGATGAGCTGGTGGATCGGCGGCTCGGTCGCGATGGGCAGCGGCGTCTGGTCGACGCACTTCGTCGGCATGCTCGCGTTCGAACTGCCCATCGAGCTCGGTTACGGCGGCTTGATGACCGCCGTCTCGTGGGCGGCGGCGGTCGCCTCGTCGGCGATCGCGCTGTTCGTGGCGAGCCGCGACACGATGCATCGGCGCCACCTGGCCATCGGCGCGCTCACGATGGGCCTGGGCATCTCGTCGATGCACTACCTGGGCATGGCCGCGCTCGACATGGCGCCGGGCATCGTCTGGGCGCCGTGGGCCGTGGCGGCGTCGGTCGCCATCGCCGTCGGCGCATCGGCGATCGCGCTCCAGTTCTTTTCCTCGTTGCGCCGGGCGAACGCCGAGCGCGGGTTGAGCCTCCAGGCCCCGGCGGCGGGCGTGATGGGCGTCGCCATCTGCGGCATGCATTACACGGGCATGTCGGCGGCCGCCTTCCCGGCCGATTCGGTCTGCCTCGGCATCGGCGGCCTGTCCGGGCACAGCCTGGGCGTGCTGGTGGTCGTGGCCGTGGTGACGCTGCTGACGTTCACGCTGTTCACGTCGCACTTCGACGCGAACATCCAGGCGCGCACCTCCGGCCTCAACGAGAAGCTGCGCAACGCCAACGAGCAGCTGCGCCAGCGCGCGCAGCATGACCCGCTGACGGGCCTGCCCAACCGCCTGCTGTTCGAGAGGAAGCTGGCGCAGGCGATACAGCGGATCGAGCTCGCGAAGGCCGAAGGCCGCGAGACGGGCAAGATCGTCGTGATGTTCGTCGACCTCGACGGCTTCAAACCGGTCAACGACACGCTCGGCCATGCGGTGGGGGACCTGGTGCTGCAGGAGGTGGCGATGCGGCTGCGCTCCAGCGTGCGCGCCGGCGACACGGTCGCCCGCATCGGCGGCGACGAGTTCGTGATGCTGATGGAATGCGAGACGACGGTCGCCGATCCCGTGGTCGCCGCGCGCCGCATCGTCGAGTCGGTCGGGGCGTCGATCACCAACGGCAGCCGCGCGATCCAGATTTCATGCTCGGTGGGCATCGCCTCCTATCCGGAGCACGGTCCGAAGGAGCGGCTGATCGCGCATGCCGACGCCGCGATGTACGAAGCCAAGCGCAACGGCGGGAGCAGCTGGGCGCACTTCAACAAGCACATGCAGGACGCGGCGCCGGAAATGCTCGGCCTGCAGAACGACTTGCGCCTGGCCATCGCGCGCAGCCAGCTCGAGCTGTATTACCAACCCAAGGTCGACGCCCGCACCGGCGAGACGCACGGCGTCGAAGCGCTGCTGCGGTGGATGCATCCGCTGCACGGCATGGTCAGCCCGACCATCTTCATCCCGCTGGCCGAGCGTTTCGGGCTGATCGGCAAGCTGGGCAACTGGGTCATCGACGAAGCGTGCCGCCAGATCGAGGTGTGGGCCGGCCAGGGCATGCGCATGACGGTCGCGATCAACCTGTCGGTCCACCAGCTGCGCGAGCAGGACCTGGCCGATCGGATCGAGCAGGCCATGCGCCGCCACCGGATCGATTCGGACCAGCTGCTGTGCGAAATCACCGAGTCGGTGGCGATGGGCGACGTCGACGCGACGCAAGACGCCTTCGAACGCCTCGCGCGCATCGGCGTGCTGCTGTCGATCGACGATTTCGGCACCGGCTATTCCAGCCTCAGCTACCTGCGGCGGCTGCCGGCGCGCCAGCTCAAGATCGACCGCATGTTCGTCAGCGACCTGGAAACGAGCGGCGACGCGCGGGCGATCGTCAGCGCGGTGGTCCACCTGGCCCACGACCTCGGTCTCGGCGTCGTGGCCGAAGGCGTCGAGACGGAAGGGCAGCGCGATGTCCTGATCGCCCTCGATTGCGACGAGCTGCAAGGCTATTTCTTCGCGCGCCCCATGCCCGCGAACAACGTGGTCGGCTGGCTGGCCGCACGGACGCTGGCCGCGGACGAGCAGAAGTCATGGGCCGCGCTGAAGGCCAACGCGCTGGCGCTCGAAACGCTGCAAGAAGAGGAAGAAATGGAAGAAGAAAATGACGTCGGCGCGCCTTCGTCCCTGCACTGACGGCTTCCGGCGCGCCAGCTCGGGGAGCCGTCGACGCTCTCCAATGGTGCGCGCGAACCGGCCGCCCGCTTCGATGGCCCCGGAGAGGAACGCCGAACCGTGGGGAGGCATCGGCGGTTTTGCAGGGCGTTGCTGTAGCGTTTGCGGCAAACGCGACCGCTTGGTCGCGTCCGCGCCTTCGGCACCGTGCCGCTCAGCTCAGGGACGAGTCGCCGCCGGACGTGCGCGCCGCGGCCCCGCCCACATCGGCCGCCGCGCGGGAGGCGTTGTTCGCATGGCGCTTCGAACCGGCCGCGCGAGCTTCTTCCGACGTGAATTGATGCGCATTGCCGCTCGCGTGGGCGGCCCGCCCTCCCTGGCTCGCGATCTCGCGCTGGCGCTCGCGATCCATGCCCGCGAAACCACGTCCGCCGCCGCTGTTTTGCTGGCCTTGCTGGGTGCCGGCCTGGGCTTGCTGGGCGTCCTGGCGGCCGGATCGATCATGTTGGGAAGTCATTGCAGTTGCTCCGAAAAGTTGCCCCGCCACCCCATGCGGCGAGATGTCGTTCGACCCCGGGGCCGAAGGTCCTCGGAGATCGCGGTCGACTGGGGCAACGCACATACCTCCCTTCGGCGAGTCGGGTTACCGTCGAGCGGCGGGGAACTTTCCCGGCCGCCGACGCACGGGCGCACCAAGGCGGAGCCTCAGCGCGGGTCCAACGCCGCGATGGGCTTCCACAGCACCCGCAGCCAGACGAGCGAAGGCAGGGCCATGAACATCGCCACGATGAAGAAGCCCGGCCAGCCGATGGTTTGCGCGAGCACTCCGGCGAGCGGGCCGACCCAGACGCGGCCGACCGATGCGAACGCGGACAACAGCGCGAATTGCGTGGCGGTGAAACGCTGGTTCGTCAACCCCATCAGGAACGCGAGGAACGCGGTGGTGCCCATGCCGCTGGCCAGGTTTTCGCTCGCCACCGCGAGCAGCAGGCCGCCGTCGACCGGCGTCGGCTGGGCGAGCTTGACGAAGCCGAAGTCGAACGCCGGCACCACCCACCCCGGCAGCGCGCCCTTGCCGTGCACCGCGAGCCACCAGAAGCCGACGTTGCCCGCCATCTGCAGCAAGCCGAAAACGAGCAGCGCCCGCGCGAGCCGCAGGCGCAGCATCAGCGCGCCCCCCAGCAGCGCGCCGACGAGCGTCAACACGAGCCCGAGCAGCTTGTTGACGACGCCGACTTCCGCCGGGGCGAACGCCATGCCCTTGAGCAGGAAGGGCGTCATCAGGGACAACGCGAACGCGTCGCTGAGTTTGTAGAACACGATGAAGCCGAGGAAGCTCCAAGCCTGCGGCTGGCGGAAATAGGCGTCGAGGCCGGACAGCAGCGTCTCGAAGCGCGCCTTGCGCGCCGCGAAGGCGGCCAGCGGCAAGGTGAACGCGATGCCGAGCATCAGCGTCAGCAGCTCGGTCCAGCGGCCCTGCAGCGGTGGCGCCACGTCGGTCACCGACCACAGCGGCGCCAGCACCGCCTTCGCGATCAGCGGCCCGAAGCGATCGGTGAGCACGAAACCCAGCACCACCGCCGCGACCACGGCCGCGAAGCCGATCAGGTCGTGCCGCGCCACGGTCTGCGGCCGCACCGCGTGCACCAGCCGCGGCAGGGCCACGGCCGAG
>JBEVLR010000161.1:0-7281 GCA_040509075.1 Burkholderiaceae bacterium
GAGCACCTGGATGCCGGCGGCGGCCAGCAGCGGCAGGGTCTCTTCGAAGATGCGGCCCTTGGACAAGGCGAGCGTCAGCATGGCTTTCCTCTGCAGTCGATGGGATCGTCCGCCGCGCCCCGCGCGCAGCCGCCGGCGGGGGCCGGCCGGTGAGCGGGAAGCGGGGCCCGCGGCCGCGCCGCGCCCGACTCCCCCCGGGAGGCGGCGGCTGGAAGGAGCGTCGGGGCCGTCATTTCATCCGTTCGATGTCGGCGCCCAGGCGACGGAGCTTGGCTTCCATCCGGTCGTAGCCCCGATCGAGGTGGTAGATGCGGTCGACGACGGTGTGCCCCTGCGCGACGAGGCCGGCGATGACCAGGCTGGCGGAGGCGCGCAGATCGGTCGCCATCACCGTGGCGCCCGACAGCTTCGCGCCGCCGGTGATGACCGCCCGCTTGCCGTCGACCTCGATCTTGGCGCCCAGGCGGGCCAGCTCGTTGACGTGCATGAACCGGTTCTCGAAGATCGTTTCGGTCACCGTGGCCGTGCCTTCGGCGATGCAGTTGACCGCCATAAATTGCGCCTGCATGTCGGTCGGGAACGACGGGTATTCGCTGGTGCGGAAGCTGACCGACTTCAGGCCGCCGCCGCCCTCCGCCGGCGAGCACACGCGGATGAAGCCGTCGCCGGAATCGATGCGCACGCCGGCCTCGCGCAGCTTTTCGATCACGGCCTCGAGGTGGCCCGCCTCGGCGTTGCGCAGGATCACGTCGCCGCCGGCGGCGGCCACCGCGCACAGGAACGTGCCGCTTTCGATCCGATCGGGCACGATGCGGTGCGGTGCGGCGGGCGGGCGCAGGCGCGCGACGCCCTCGATGCGGATGCGGCTCGTGCCGTGGCCCTCGATCCTGGCGCCCATCGAGATCAGCAGCGCGGCCAGGTCGGGGATCTCGGGCTCCTGCGCGGCGTTCTCCAGGATCGTCTCGCCGTCGGCCAGCGCCGCGGCCATCAGCAAGTTTTCGGTGCCGGTGACGGTCACCATGTCGGTGGTGATGCGCGCGCCCTTCAGCCGTGCGGCCTTGGCGAGGATGTAGCCGTGCTCGACGCGGATGTCCGCGCCCATCGCCCGCAGGCCCTTGATGTGCTGGTCGACCGGCCGCGAACCGATCTGGCAGCCGCCGGGCAGCGAGACCGTCGCCTCGCCGAAGCGGGCGAGCAGCGGGCCCAGCACCAGGATGCTCGCGCGCATCGTCTTCACGAGTTCGTAAGGCGCCTCGGGCGACGTCAGCTTGCCCGCGTCGACGACGACTTCGTGCGCGGGGCCGGCCGCGCCGCCTTCCGCCTCCGCGCTCCAACGCACCGCGACGCCCATGTTGCGGATCAGCTTGATCGTCGTGGCGACGTCCTGCAGCATGGGCACGTTGTGCAGCGCCACCGGGCCGTCGACGAGCAGCGTCGCGCACAGCTCGGGCAGCGCGGCGTTCTTCGCGCCGGAGATCGTCGTTTCGCCGCTCAGGCGATGGCCGCCGCGGATCAGGAGTTTGTCCATCGATGTGATCTGACTGAAGGTGCTTGCGGGTACCGGCGGAAGGGGTGCGGCGCGCACGCGGGCGGGAACCGGGCCGCATCGCCGCGCGGCGAGCGCGCCCGCGGAATCAATGGGAGGGGCCGGCGGCGTCGCCGAGCGCGCGCCGGCCGGCCCATTCGGCCGGCGTCAGCGTCTTCATCGACAGCGCGTGGATCTGCGCCTTCATGCGGTCGCCGAGCGCCGCGTAGACGCGCTGGTGGCGGCGCACGCGCAGCAGCCCTTCGAACTCGGAGGAGACGATGGTGGCGAAGAAATGGCGGCCGTCGCCCTCGACCTCGAGGTGGTCGCAGCGCAATCCGTCGGCGATGTAGCGTCGGACTTCTTGGGGCGTGGGATCGGTCATGACGGCGGGATTATCGCAGGCCGCCTGCCGTCGCGCCCGGCCCGACGCCGCCGCCCAGATGGAGCGCGGCCCCGGCGGCGGCGAGCAGGGCCACGACCGCGATCGCGACCTTCGCGCCCCGCCGCCAGGGCGCCGCGAGCAGCAGCACCGCCAGCGACGCGCCCGCCGACGGCAGCAGCGCCAGGAAGGCCAGCAGGCCGGCGATGGTCTTTTCGGGGCAAGCCTCCCCGCAGCGGCCCGTCCAGGAAATCCACAACCCGACGCTGACGGCGCAGCCGAGCGCGAAGGCGGCCAACACCGCGGCGATGCGCGCGAAAGCGTTCGGGACGGGGTGCCCCATCGTTCGAGCCCGGTTCAATGGCGCAGCTTGTAGCCGCTGCGCAGCAGCGCCAACGCGACGCCGGACACGACGACGAAGCCGGACGCCACGACCGCGAGGCTGAGCCACGGCGACACGTCGCCGACGCCGAAAAAGCCGTGCCGGAAGCCGTCGATCATATAGAAGAACGGGTTCAAACGGCTCACCGCGCGCCAAACCGGCGGCAGCGAATGCACCGAGTAGAAGACGCCGGCCAGGAAGGTCATCGGCATCACGATGAAGTTCTGGAACGCGGCGAGCTGGTCGAACTTCTCGGCCCACAGGCCGGCGATCAGGCCGAGCGCCCCCATCATCGCCGCGCCGAGCAGCGCGAAGGCCAGGATCCACAGCGGATTCGCGAGCCCGGGCGGCGCGAACCACGCCGTGGCCAGCATCACGCCCGCCCCGACGACGACGCCGCGCACGGCGGCCGCGCCGGTGTAGGCCAGGTACCAGGCCGCCGGCGACAACGGGGCCACCAGCAGGAACACGAGGTTGCCGGTGATCTTGCTCTGGATCAGCGAGGACGAGCTGTTGGCGAACGCGTTCTGCAGCACGCTCATCATCACGAGGCCGGGGATCAGGAAACGGGTGTAGCCCACGCCGTCGTAGACGCGCACCTTGTCCTCCAGCACGTGGCCGAAGATCAGCAGGTACATCACCGCGGTCAGCACCGGCGCCGCGACGGTCTGAAAAGAGACCTTCCAGAAACGCAGGATCTCCTTGCGGAAAAGCGGCCGCGCGCCGGACAGCGCCATCATCGCGGGGCGCATCAATGCCCCCTCCCCGCCGCCATGATGCCGAGGAAGACGTCCTCGAGGTCGGAGCGGCCGATCTCCAGATCCTCGACCGGCACGCCGGCCCCGCGCAGCTGCGCGAGCACGGCCTCGACGTCGCCCGCATCGCGCGCGCCCACCTGCACGAATCGCCCGGTCACCCGCGCGCGCGCCGCGAGCGACAGCGGCAGCTCCCCGTCGGTCTTGAAGCGGAGCATCGTGGTCGCCGCGCCGGCGAGCAGCGTCGACGTCCGCTCGAGCGCGACGACCCGCCCGTGCTTGAGCATCGCGAGGCGCTGGCACAGCGCCTCGGCCTCTTCCAGGTAGTGCGTCGTCAGCAGCACCGTGTGGCCCTCGCGGTTCAGGCGCGCGATGAACTGCCACAGCGTCTGGCGCAGTTCGACGTCGACGCCGGCGGTCGGCTCGTCGAGCACGATGACCGGCGGCCGGTGCACCAGGGCTTGCGCGACCAGCACGCGGCGCTTCATGCCGCCGGACAGCTGCCGCATGTTCGAATCCGCCTTGTCGGCCAGGCCGAGGCCGGCGAGCAGCTCGTCGATCCACGCGTCGTTGCCGCGCACGCCGAAATAGCCGCTCTGGATGCGCAGCGTCTCGCGCACCGAGAAGAACGGGTCGAAGACCAGCTCCTGCGGCACGATGCCGAGCGAACGGCGCGCCTGCGCGTAGTCGTCGACGACGTCGTGGCCCATCACGGCCACCTTGCCGCGCGTGGCGCGCGCCAGGCCGGCGAGGATGCTGATCAGCGTGGTCTTGCCCGCGCCGTTGGGCCCCAGCAGGCCGAAGAATTCGCCCGGCTGGACGTCGAACGAGACGCCGGCCAGCGCCTGGACGCCGCCGCCGTAGGTCTTTTCGACCTGATGGAATGAGATCGCGGGCATGGGGCGGCGATTGTAGGAGTCCGATCGATGCCCAGCCGGGCTGGAGGTCATTGCACAAGCCCCGCGACGTCCGGCTCGACCCCGCCCGATGCGCAGGAACGGCGCAGAGAACGAGGATTCGAGCCACCCGCCTTCGGATGGGGTGCGATCGCTTCGCATCGCTGTCGCGTCGCCCCAACGTTTGGCGGGATCATCGATCCAAAACAATTTCGAGGGTGCAGGAACACGCGCGGCGAAGTCCCCAGACGCCATCGCATTCGTCCTGCGGAGCTCAGCCAAAACGACCCACCATGCCTGCCACCGACTTGACACTCCCCACCGCCTCCACACCGCTGCTGGCGCGTGACGTCGATGATTCCCCTCGATCCCCCACCGAACCGCCGCGGAATTACCAAAGCACCCCGCTCGGCCCCGGGCGCGACCGGGCGGGATTGCCGGAAAGCTGGTCGGCGGCGAACGCCGGCGAAACCGACGTCGCGACGCAAGGCAGGAGTTTCTGGGCCGTCTCGCGCCTGAGGGGTCGCAGCGAGGCAAGCGTGACGGTGGACGTCCCGCGCATGCCGGAAGACCAGGCGCTGGGGCGAGAACGCGCCGAGTTCATCCGGCGCGTCTTCAAGGCGCTCGGCGGCGAGGCGGCTCCCGGGCGGAAGTGCGCGCTCAGCGGCGTCGTCAGGCGCGGGGAGGACGGCCACTTGACCAGCAAGAATCCCGGCTGGAACGTGATGCTGAGCCTGTTCGAGGTGCTGGATCCCGTGGGCGCCGCCGCGGTGCGCATCGGGAAAAACGGGGTGCGGCTGTCGCTGCACGTCGACATCGCCGCCTTGCTGGCCTTCGACGAAGGCTGCAAAGTGCGCGAATTGGACGTGCCGGACGCGCCCGGCGGGAAACTGCCCCTCCAGGACGGCAAGGTGATCGATCTCACCGGATTCACGTCGCGCAGGGTGGTCAAGCTCGGCCAGCGCGCGTTCGAAAGCGGGGCCGTGCACGAGGCGACGATCGCGGAAGAAGCCCAGCCCGGCGGCGAACGCGCGCTGGTGAAGGTCAGAGGCGGCCACCCGGGCGCCTATCTGCGCGACCTGCCCGCGCGCCTGGAATCGGAGTCGACCGCGCTGGTGGCCTTCGTCAATGGCGGCCTGGCCGCCAAGCACCGCGCCGTGCACGAGATGCGCGAGCGGATGGGGGGGCAGTTCAGCGCCCACTTCAAGCGTCAGCAGAGGTTCGACTGGCCGCTGGTGATCACCCTGGCGCTGAGCCTGTTCGTCGCAGGCGGCCTGGCCTATGCGCTCGACGTCGTGTTCCTGGAGTGGTTGGTGGCCTCGCTCGTGCAACTGGCCAAGAACCTGCACGCGAACCATCGGGTGCTCTCGTCCGTCGTGCACGGCAGCGCCAAAGTCGCCGAAGTCGCGGTGCCGACGTTGACGCCCCTGTTGGCGGAAACGCTCGATTCCGCTTCGGTGAAACGGATCGGCAGCAGGCTCAGGGGCGGGCCGCTCCTGCCGCAGTCCAAGGAAGAGGCGATGGAGAATTTGGAGGAGGCCTGGAAGGCGGGCAAGATCGCCGCGGTCGGATCCGTCCTCTTCAACCTGGCCCAGCTGTCCCCGACGGCGGCCTCCGCGGTGCTGATCCTGCTCATCTTCAATCCGATCGCGACCGCCACGTCCGGCGCGGTCGCGGCTTCCGACGTCGAGCAATCGCGCGACCAGATGGGCGCGGGCTATCTCCAGGGCGTCCGGAACCGGTATTTCAGGCCGTCGGGCGTCCACCGGGCCCTGCCGCCGGCGCAGGCCTCCCGCGAGGAGACGCGCGGGGCCATCGGCGTGGAACGGGGCGCCCGCGAGATGATCTCCTCGATGGGCAGCGGCCAGGCCTTCAGCGCCATGGCCTACATCGTGACGAAAGTGCTGATCGCGACCGGCAAACTCAGCCCGAAGGCGGAGCTGGTCGAAGAGGTCGGCGTCAATGCCCCGACCGAGGTCGAGAACCTCGCGCTGTGCATCCTGGCCGCGAGGTTCGTGGGCTTGCCCGCCTGGGCGGCGAAATTGCTGTCCAGGCTGCTGGTCAGGTGGATGGCGGCGAACTCCATGCTGACGACGGACAACCAGAAGAACGAACTCATGATCGCGGCGATCGCCGACGCGGCGAAGACGCGCTATCTCGACGATCCGCGCGGCGAAGGCGAAACGGTCGAGATTGCGGAGGAGACGATGGGCTCGATAGAACACCCTTCGCTCGAATTCGCGTTCCCGGCCGGCGAGAAAGTCATCCAGTGGATCGACCAATCCGCCGAATTCTTCGCCTGGGCGGTGCATGCGCTTCGCGGCCAGGAGCCGGAAATCCCCCTGACCCTGGAGCAGAAGATGGTCGACGACGAGCTGGTGGTGCGGATGGGCGGGATCATCGAGGTTTAGCGCCCGACGCCGCGCCCCCCGCATCCGCCGCGTTGGGAGCGCAGGCCCGTGGGAAGATCCCCGTTTTCAGACGAAGCACCGCCATGGCCCGATGGATCGCCTTCCCCCACGATGCCCGGGACTATGCCCGCGACGCCGACGCGCTCGAACGCGACTGGGCGCGTCTGCACCGGTGCGACGCCGAGCCCTTCCCGGAAGACCCCGCGGTGGCCGCGGCCTGGGCGCTGTTCCACGCCGGCCGGTTCCAGCAGGCGGCCGAAGCCGGCGCGGCGGCCGCGGGCGCCGGCGCGACGGTGGCCAACAAGGCGCTGTTCGTCCACGCGAGCCATCTCGAAACCAGCGAGAAGGCCCGGCTCGCGATGTTCACCGACATCATCGAACGCGCCCGGTCGCGGGCCCGGGACGAGCCCGACGACGCGAACGCGCATTACTGGCTGGCGGCCGCGCTGCGCCGCCACGGCCAGGGCATCAGCATCGCGGCGGCTTCGGCGCAGGGGCTGGACGGCCAGGTCAAGGGCGCGCTCGAAACGGCGATCTCGCTCGCGCCCCGGCACGCCGACGCGCACGCCGCGCTCGGCGCGTTCCATGCCGAAGTCATCGACAAGTTCGGCCGCCAGCGGGGCAAGGCGCACGGCGCGGACGCCGCCGCCGGCCTCAGGATGTTCAAGGAGGCGCTCGCGCTGGATCCGGAATCGGCCATCGCCCGCATCGAATACGCGAATGGACTGATGATGATCGACGGCGACCGGCGCATGAAGGAGGCCGAGCGCCTCTACGCCGAAGCCGCCGCCTGTTCCCCGATGGATGCGGCCCAACGCCTGGACGTCGAGCGCGCGAAGGCTCAGCTGCAGGGCGAGTGACGGCGGCCCCCGGGCCTTTCAATCGTCGCCCGGCGCCGCGGGCGCAGGCGCCGCCCCCGCATCGCGGTAC
>JBEVLR010000162.1:0-5429 GCA_040509075.1 Burkholderiaceae bacterium
TCGATGCCGGCGCGCGGCAGCTGCTGGCGGCCGTGGAGGCCGCGTCGCCCGCGGCCGGCGCGCGCGACGACGGCGCGCAGGACGACGACGGCGAGGCGCTGCGCTGGGCGCGCGCGCTGGCCGCGCAGTGCGAAGCGGGGCTGGCCGAGTTCGCGGCGCTCGGCGGCTTGGCGATCCCGCTCGCCGACGACGCGACGCCGGCGGCCGCCGCCACCGACGCCACCGCGCCGTTGCCGTCGCTCGGGGCGCTGGCCGCGCACGGCGTCGGCGCGGCGCGCATCTATCTCGACCGCGCCGAGGAACTGGCCAAGCGGGTCGACGCGTTGAGCGACCAGGAGCAGGCGTTCCTGTACGACGACCGCCGCCACCTGATGGCGATCGGCTACAACGTCGACGAGCGCGTGCTCGACGCGGGCCATTACGACCTGCTGGCGTCGGAGGCGCGGCTCGGCATCTTCGCGTCGATCGCGCGCGGGCAGCTGCCGCAGGAAAGCTGGTTCGCGCTCGGGCGGATGCTGACGGCGTTCGCCGGCGATCCGGTGCTGATGTCGTGGAGCGGCTCGATGTTCGAGTACCTGATGCCGCCGTTGATCATGCCCAATTTCGGGCAAACCCTGCTCGACCAGACCTGCCGCACGGCGGTGCGCCGGCAGATCGACTACGGCCGCGAGCGCGGCGTGCCGTGGGGCATCTCGGAGTCGGGCTACAACGCGACCGACACCGCGCTGAACTACCAGTACCGCGCGTTCGGCGTGCCGGGGCTGGGCCTCAAGCGCGGCTTGGGCGACGAGCTGGTGATCGCGCCTTACGCGACCGCGATGGCCAGCATCGTCGAGCCCGTCGCCGCCTGCGCCAACCTGCAGCGCCTGGCCGCGCTCGGCGCCGCGGGCGAATATGGCTTCTACGAAGCCGTCGACTACACCCCGATGCGCGTGCCGCGCGGCCAGAGCCGCTCCATCGTGCGTTCGTTCATGGCGCACCACCAGGGCATGAGCCTGCTGGCCCTGGAGCAGGCGCTCGGCACCTCCCGGATGCAGCGGCATTTCGCTTCCGACCGCAGCGTGCAGGCGACGCTGATGCTGCTGCACGAGCGCGTGCCGAAGGACGTGGCGCCCATCACGCCCGAAGCGACGATGGACCCGGCCGCGCCGCGCACCGTCTCCACCGCCACCGAGACGCCGCTGCGCCTGTTCACCGATCCGCAGACGCCCACGCCCGAGGTGCAGTTGCTGTCCAACGGCAGCTACCACGTGATGGTGACGCAGTCGGGCGGCGGCTACAGCCGCTTCCGCGACATGGCCGTCACGCGTTGGCGCGAAGACCCCACGCGCGACGATTGGGGAAGCTTCTGCTACCTGCGCGACGTCGACAGCGGCGAGTTCTGGTCGACGTCCTACCAGCCCACCACGCGCAAGCCCGGCGAATACCAGGCCATCTTCACCGAGGGCCGCGCGGAGTTCCGGCGCCGGGATTCGGGCATCGACACGCACGTCGAGATCGCCGTGTCGCCGGAAGACGCGATCGAGCTGCGCCGCATCCGCCTCAAGAACACCACGCGGCGCACCCGCACGATCGAAGTCACGAGCTATTGCGAGATCGTGCTGATGACGCCCGCCGCCGACGTGCAGCACCCGGCGTTCGGCAAGCTGTTCGTGCAGACGGAAATCGTCGAAGGCCTGTCCGCGCTGCTGGCCAACCGGCGCCCGCGGGCGGAGAAGGATCCGTCGCCGTGGATGTTCCACCTGATGGCGGTGCACGCGCCGCGCGGCGAAGGCGGCGGCAACGTCGGCCCGGTCACGCACGAGACCGATCGCGCGCGCTTCATCGGGCGCGGCGGGTCGCTGAGGCACCCGGCGGCGATGGCCGGCGGCGAGGCGCTGTCGAACTCGCAGGGCTCGGTGCTGGATCCGATCGCCTCCAGCCGATGCAAGATCGTGCTGGCGCCCGACCAGACGGTGATCGTCGACCTCGTGTTCGGCGTGGCCGACGCGCGCGCCGGCTGCCTGTCGCTGATCGAAAAATACCGCGACCGCCGGCTCGCGGAGCGCGTCTTCGAACTCGCCTGGACGCATGGCCAGGTGCTGCTGCGCCAGCTCAACGCCAGCGAAAGCGAGGCGCAGATGTATGCCCGGCTGGCCGGCGCGGTGCTGTTCAGCCAGGCCGCCTTGCGCGCCGAGCCGGCCGTCATCCGCCAGAACCGGCGCGGCCAATCCGGCTTGTGGGGGTATGCGATCTCGGGCGACTTGCCGATCGTGCTGGTGCAGATCTCGGAGGTCGCCAATCTCGAGCTGGTGCGCCAGCTGGTCGTCGCGCACGCGTGGTGGCGCCTGAAGGGCCTCGCGGTCGACCTCGTGATCTGGAACGAGGAGCGCGACATCTACCGCCAACGCCTGCACGAGCAGATCATGGGGCTGATCGCGGCGGGCGTCGAAGCGCACGTGGTCGACCGTCCGGGCGGCATCTTCGTGCGCCACGCCGATCAGATCCCGCAGGAGGACCGCGTGCTGCTGCTGTCGGTGGCCCGCGCGGTGCTGAGCGACCGCCAGGGCTCGCTCGCGGAGCAGCTGAACCGTCGCATGCGCACCGAGCGGCGCGTGGCGCCGCGCGCGCAGCTGCGGCCGAACTCGGGCCCCGAGCGCCGGATCGCGCTGCTGGCGGCCATCCGGCCGGCGCGCCCCGACGCCGCCGCGGCGCCGCGCCTGCCGACCGGCGACCTCGCGCTGTTCAACGGCTACGGCGGCTACGGCTCGGACGGCCGCGAATACGTGATCGCGCCTCCGCCCGGCGTGCGCACGCCGGCGCCCTGGGCGAACGTGATCGCCAATCCCGACTTCGGCACGGTGGTCTCCGAGTCCGGGGCCGCCTACACCTGGGCCGAGAACGCCCACGAATGGCGCCTCACGCCGTGGCACAACGATCCGGTGTCGGATCCGAGCGGCGAGATGTTCTACCTGCGCGACGAGGAGACCGGCGCCGCCTGGCTGCCGTGCGGGGTTTCCCGCGGCGCCGACGGCGCGCCCGCGCGCGCCGCCATCGCCCGGCACGGCTTCGGCTACAGCACCTTCCGGCAGCACCTGCAAGGCATCCACAGCGAGCTGCTGGTGTTCTGCGCGATCGACGCCCCGGTCAAATTCTCGGTGATCACGTTGCGCAACGATTCGGGCCGCCCGCGCCGCGTCAGCGTGACCGGCTACGTCGAATGGGTGCTGGGCAGCCTGCGTCCGCAGACGGCGCCGCACGTCGTCACCGACCACGTCGGCGGCGGCCCGGCCACCGCGCGCAACCCCTACAGCGGCGATCACGCCGACTACATGGGTTTCTTCGACGTCGATGCCGAACATCAGCTCGCCGGCAGCATGACCTGCGACCGCACCGAGTTCATCGGCCGCAACGGCGATCCGCTGGAGCCCGTCGCGCTCAAACGCGAACGGCTGTCGGGCCGCACCGGCGCGGCGCTCGACCCGTGCGCCGCGTTCCAGGTGCCGCTGACGCTGGCCGAAGGGGAGGAGCGCGTGGTCGTCTTCCGCCTGGGCATGGGCAAGAACCACGGCGAGGCCGAGCGCATCGCGTCGGCCGTCCGCGGCGAGGCGGCCGCGAAGGCGGAGTTCGAACGCGTCGTCGCGCACTGGCGCAAGACCCTGGGGGCGGTGCAGGTGCGCACGCCCGATGCCGCGTTCAACGCGCTCGGCAACGGCTGGCTGATCTACCAGACGATCTCCTGCCGCCTGTGGGCCCGCAGCGGCTACTACCAGTCGGGCGGCGCGTTCGGGTTCCGCGACCAGCTGCAGGACGCGATGGCGCTGGTGCACACGCGGCCCGAGCTGCTGCGCGCGCAGATCCTGCTCGCGGCGAGCCGCCAGTTCGAGGAAGGCGACGTGCAGCACTGGTGGCACCCGCCTCAGGGGCGCGGCGTGCGCACGCACATCAGCGACGACTACCTGTGGTTGCCCATGGCGCTGTGCCGCTACGTGCAGGGCACCGGCGACCGCGCCGTGCTCGACGAGGCGGTGCCGTTCATCGAAGGCCGCCCGCTGAAGGACGAGGACGAGTCGTATTTCGACCTGCCCAACGTGTCGCACCGCACCGCCACGCTGTACGAGCACGCGGCGCTGGCCGTGCGGCACGGTTTGAGGGTCGGCGCGCACGGCCTGCCGCTGATGGGCGGCGGCGACTGGAACGACGGCATGAACCTGGTGGGCGAGCACGGCAAGGGCGAAAGCGTGTGGATGGGCTTCTTCCTGTGCGAAGTGCTGCGCGAATTCTCCGTGCTGGCCCGCGCGCGCCGCGACGACGCGTTCGCCCAGCTGTGCGACGACGAGCGCGGCAAGATGGCCGCCGCGCTCGAAGCGCACGCCTGGGACGGCGAGTGGTATCGCCGCGCGTATTTCGACGACGGCACGCCGCTGGGGACGCACGGCGGCGCGGAGTGCCAGATCGACTCGATCGCCCAGAGCTGGTCGGTGCTGTCTGGCGTCGCTCCGCGCGAGCGCGCGCGCCAGGCGCTCGACTCGCTGGCGGCCCGTCTCGTCAGCCCGCAGCAGCGCATCGTGAGGCTGCTCGACCCGCCGTTCAACGGCGCCGGCCCGAACCCCGGCTACATCAGCGGCTATGTGCCGGGCGTGCGCGAGAACGGCGGCCAGTACACCCACGGCGCGATCTGGACCGCGATGGCTTTCGCCGCGAGCGGCGATGCGCGGCGCGCGTGGGACGTCGTCGACATGATCAACCCGGTCAACCACGCCCGCACGCCGGCCGAAGTCGCGGTCTACAAGGTCGAGCCTTACGTGATGACGGCCGACGTCTACAGCGTCGCTCCGCACACCGGCCGCGGCGGCTGGAGCTGGTACACCGGATCGGCGGGCTGGATGTACCGGCTGCTCATCGAGGCGGTGCTCGGGCTGCGGCTCGAGTTCGCGGAGGGGCGCCCCGCGCTGCGGATCGACCCGCGCATGCCGCCGCACTGGAGCGGCTTCGAAGTCGACTACGTGCACCGGTCGTCGTTCTATCGCCTGCAGTTCAACCGTGGCGGCGACGGCGCCGCGCCGCAGTTGACCCTCGACGGCGAGCCGATCGACGGGAACTGCCTGCCGCTGGAGGACGACGCGCGCCAGCACAACGTGCAGGTGCTGCTGGCGGCCCCGGCGCCCGTGCAAGCCCAGGCGTCTTCGGAACTGCTGTTGTGAAGGTCGAAAATGCGGGTTCGGACCCGATTGCCTGCAATTGCAGCGCGGCACCGCCTTCCGGCCCCGACGGGCGACCGGCCGAGCTTGGCGAGTCCCCGCACCGGCGCGCGCTGCGATGCCATCCGAAGCGCCAGTCCACGAAATTTCGGATTCGGCCGACGACTTCGGTGATTCAGGGTCTATGCGTTCGTGGTTCGGCGAGCATTCTTTGCCGGGAGTCGCTGGAAACGTGCTTTACCATGCATT
>JBEVLR010000163.1:0-8931 GCA_040509075.1 Burkholderiaceae bacterium
CGCCGATCACGCGGTGGCACGGCACGACGATCGTGAGCGGGTTGCGCCCGATCGCCGCCCCGACCGCGCGCGACGCCAGCGGCTTGCCGATCCCGCGCGCGATGGCGCCGTAGCTGGTGGTGTCGCCGCAGCCGATCCCGCGCAGCAGCGCCCACACCGATTCCTGGAACGGCGTGCCCTGCGGCGCCAGCGGCACGTCGAAGCGGCGCCGGCGGCCGGCGAAATAGTCGTCCAGCTCGCGCCGGGCCTGCGCGATCCAGCGCTGGTCGCCGTCGAATGCCGCGCGCAGCTCGCCCGGCCCATGCCGCTGGGCGTCGAACCACAGGCCCATCAGGCCGGCGTCGCTCGCGAGCGCCGTGAGCGGCCCGAGCGGCGTCTCGATGACGCCCTGGGCGAGCGCGGCGCCGGTCGTGCGGCGTGGCGGAAGCAGCGTCGAGGCGGGGAGGTCCATGCGCGATCCTTGAGGTGGGTGGCCGCGGCGAGGCGAGCGGCCGGTCGGGGGCGGGCGGCCTTGCGCAGGCCGCCGTCGACGGCGGTGGGCGCCGGCGCCGGTGCGGCCGGCTCCAGCGCGCGCCACAACGCGATGACCGCGTAGGAGCGCCAGGGGCGCCACCGCTGGGCCATCGCGGTGGCCTGCGGCGCGTCGCGCGCCCGCGCGAGGCCGAGCGCCTTCAGCAGGCCGATGTCCGTCGCGGGGAACGCGTCGGTCGCGCCGAGCACCCGCAGCGCCATCAGCTCCGCCGACCATGCGCCGATGCCGGGCAGCTCGAGCAGCGCGGCCAGCGTCGGCGCGAGCGGCGCGCCGCGGTGCAGCGGCAGGCCGCCGGCGGCCGCCCGGGCGAGCGCCTGCAGCGCGTCCACGCGCTGGCGCGCGATGCCCAACTCGCCGATCGACTCGGGCGCCGCCGCCGCGACCGTGGCGGCGTCGGGAAAGCACCGTCCCAAACCTTCCCACGGCGTCTCGACCGGCGCCCCGAAGCGCTCCACGAGACGCCGCGTCAGCGTGCGCGCCGCGGCGACGGTGACCTGCTGCCCGAGCACGATGCGCGCGGCAGTCTCGAAGCCGTCGAAGCTGCCCGGCATGCGCAGGCCCGCCGCCGCCTGCGAATCCGGATGCAGCGCCGCGAGCGCGTCGATCACGGACGCCATGCGGGCGGGATCGGCATCCAGATCGAGCGCGTGGCGCACGGCCTCGATCGCCTGGCCCGAGCGGGCGGCGAGAGGCACGCCGGCGCGTAGCTCGACCTCGCTGCGGTCCGGCAGGAATTCGATTTCCAGCCAGCCGCGGATCGGCGGCGTGGGCGCGGCGCGTTCACCGCAGGCTGGCGGCGGCGCCGACCAGGTGCGGCGGATGCGCAAGCCCTCCACCTGTTCGACGCCCGCCAGGGCGCGCCGCCCCCAGAAGGCCAGCATGCTCGCGATGTCATACGGGGGCCGGTATCCGAGGCGGACGCGCAGGCCTTCGCCGCCCGCCGCGGTGCCCGCCGATGGGCGCGCCGCGCCGCCGGCGCGGCGCAGGTCGGTGGGCGTCAGGCGCAGCTGTTCGGCGAAGACGGCGTTGAATCGGCGAACGCTCTCGAAGCCGCAGGCCAGCGCGACCTCGGTCACCGGCAGCGCGGTGTCGGTCAGCAGCTGCTTGGCCTGCAGCAGGCGCCGCGTGGTCAGGTAGTCGATCGGGCTGACGCCGTGCGCCCGCGCGAACACCCGCCTCAAGTGCCGCTCCGTCACGCCGAGCCGTTCGGCGAGCGCCGGCATGCGCGGCGCGGCGCCCGCGCGCACCGCATGGTCGAGCATCCGCGCCGCGTGCTGCGCGAGCACCTGCGACGAATCCATCAGGCTGAGCCCCGGCGCGAGTTCGGGCCGGCAGCGCAGGCAGGGCCGGAAGCCGGCCCGCTCGGCCATCGCCGCATTCGCGAAAAAACGGCAGTTCTCGCGCCGCGGGGTGCGCACCCGGCAGATCGGGCGGCAGTAGATGCGCGTGGAGGTCACGCCCACGAAGAAGCGGCCATCGAAGCGGGCATCGTGCGCGGCCAGGGCGTTCCAGGCGTCGTCGGGATCGAGATCCATGCCGCCATCATAGGCCCGCGAAAATGCCCGGCTAGCCGTTTTCGGACACGTGGATGGCCGCTTCTTCCGGCATCTCCCGACGACGGATTCGACGACGGCGGCGCAGCTGCGGGCATCGTCGCGGAACGCTTCTCGACATCGCCGTTCCACGGCGGATTACCCCCTGTAACGGTGAAGGCGTAAGTCAATGTTTCAGGTACCATCCACGCGCCTGCCGCGGGCTCGATCCGAACAGCTGCGCGCGGGCCTACAAGCGGCCTCCCATGCGGGGCCGCGATTCAGAAGGAGCGCCAGTTGAAATCTCATACCCACCTGGGGTTGGGCGTCGTCGTCGTCGCCCTCGCGGGGCTCGCGTCGCCGTCGCTGTTCGCGCAGGCCAAGCCGTTGGCGCCTCCCACCGACGCCGGGCGCGCGCTCGAATCGACCGCCGCCAAGCCGCCGATGGAGCTGAAGAAGGACGCCGACGCGCTGCCGGCCGCCGACGCGCCGGCGCGGCCCGCGGCGGGCGCGGACGGCCCCACCGTGATGGTCAAGGGATTCCGGCTCACCGGCAACACCGTGTTCAGCGACGCGATCCTGTTGCCGCTGGTGCGTCCGTGGATCGGCAAGGAGGCCGGCACCGACCAGCTGCTGGACGCCGCCGAAGCGATCAAGAATCGTTACAAGGACGCCGGCTATTTCCTGACGCAGGTGTTCGTCCCCGCGCAAGAGGTCCCCGACGGGATCATCACGCTGCGCGTCGTCGAAGCCCGCATCGGCCAGACGAGCGCGGAGGTGTCCACCAAACGCGTCAATCCGGCGCTCGTCGACGGCTACATGAACCTGCTGCCGTCGGGGTCCGCCGTCACCGAGCAGGCGGTCGAGCGTCCGTTGCTGCTGCTGAACGACCTGCAGGGCGTGAAGGTCACGTCGGTGCTGCGCCCCGGCGCGCAGCCCGGCGACGCCGACCTGCTGGTGAAGGTCGTCGACGAAGGACGCACCTACGGCGGCGACGCCTACGTCGACAACGCCGGCAATGAAAGCACCGGCATGGTCCGCCTCGGCGCCGACCTGGTCGCCAACGGGCTGCTCGGCCAGGGCGAATCGTGGAGCCTGGGCGGCCTGATCAGCGAGCACAACGGGGTCAACCTGGTGCGCGCGGGCGTCACGGCGCCGGTCGGCCCTTACGGGACCAAGGCCACGCTGAGCCTGACCGAGCTGAACTACCAGGTGCTCGGCGCGCAGTTCCGGGGGCTCGATGCGGACGGTTTCGCCGTCGTCGCCTCCGCGCTGGTGCAGCACCCGTTGGCGCGCTCGCGCAATTTCAACCTGTTCGCCGTCGGCGGCGGCGATTTCAAGGCGGTCGACGACCGCAAGCAGGGCGGCCAGGTCCACGACCGGCGCAACCTGTTCATCGGCCACCTCGGCGTGACCGGCGATTTCCGCGACGAATACTTCGGCGGTTCGCTCAACAGCTTCACCGCCACGCTGACCGCGGGCGACAACCGGATCCAGACCTCCACCCAGCTGTTCCAAGACCTGCAGTCCAGCGGCCACAAGACGAGCGGCCTGTTCGAGCACCTCGACGGCGACTTCCAGCGCCTGCAGGCCATCACCGACACGACCAGCGTGCTGCTGTCGATGCGCGGGCAGTATTCGTTCCAGAACCTGGACACCTCCGAGAAATCGTCGCTCGGCGGCCCGCGCGGCGTGCGGGCCTATGCGGTCGGCGACGGCGTCGGCGACGACCTTTTCGAAGGCACGCTGGAACTGCGCCAGCGCGTCCCCGCCTGGACGATCTTCAACGCGCCGTTCGTGCTGAGCGCCTTCGTCGACGGCGGCCGGGTGAACGACTGGCACGATCCGCTGTCGACCGACCAGAACAACGCGCTGACCCTCGGCGGCTACGGCGTGGGGCTCAACCTGACGAGCCGCGACAACTTCCAGTTCCGGCTGGACGTCGCGCGCCGCATCAACAAGTCGGACCTGCCCGGCTCCGACAACCGCAGGACGCGGGCCTGGGCGTCGCTGCAGAAGTGGTTCTGAACTGGAAGAGGGCCGCGCGCGGGTTGCGCGCAGCCTGCATGGATCGATCGAATGTCCAGTGCATGGCGCGGCCGGGCATCCGGCCGCCGCGCACATCGAAATGCAAGGGGTTGTCGTGGAAAAGTCTCTGTCTTCGCCGCTGTCCGCGTCCATTTTCCGCGTGCGCCTGACGGTGCTGCGCATCGGCTTCAAGTTCAGGCTCGCGATGGCGCGCGTGCGCGCCCCGGCGCCGAGCCGGTTGCTGCTGGCGCTGCTCGCGGGCTACGGCGTCGACGCGGCGGCGCTTCCTACCGGCGGCCAGGTCGCCGCCGGCGGGGTGACGATCTCGGCGCCGGGCAACGGCTCGCTCGACGTCGTGCAGACCACCGGCAAAGGCGTCATCAACTGGCAGTCCTTCAACGTCGGCGGCGGAGAAAAGGTCAACTTCCTGCAGCCCGGCGCGACGTCGTCGACGCTGAACCGCATCGTCGGCGGCGACGCCTCGACGATCTTCGGCCAGATCAACGCGAACGGCCAGGTCTTCCTGCTCAATCCGAACGGCATCCTGTTCGCGCCGGGCTCGTCGGTCAACGTCGGCGGCATCGTCGCGTCGACGATGCGGCTGCGCGATGCCGATTACCTGTCGGGCAACTACAGCCTCGCCGGCGGCGCCGGGGCCGTCGACAACCAGGGCGCGATCAACGCCGGCTTCGCCGTGCTGGCGGGCGCGCAGGTGTCCAACACCGGCAGCATCCATGCCGACGGCGGCACCGCCGCGTTCATGGCCGGCGGCCGCGTGACGCTGAACCTGACCGGCAGCGACGTGGTCTCCGTCTCGGTCGACGAGCCGACGGCGGCCGCGCTCGTGCGCTCGGGCGGCATCGTGCGGGCGGACGGCGGCCGGGTGCTGATCTCCGCCAAGGCGGCCGACGCATTGCTCGACACCGTCGTCAACGTCGACGGCATCGTCCAGGCGCGTTCGATCGGCACGCGCAACGGCGTCGTCGTGCTGGACGGCGGCGGCTCGGGCGTCGTGAACGTCACCGGCTCGATCGACGCGAGCGGCAAGAACGCCGGCGAGACCGGCGGCACGGTCAAGCTGCTCGGGCAGGACGTCGGCCTCTTCGGCGCCGGCATGGTCGATGTTTCCGGCGACGCCGGCGGCGGCGTCGTGCGCGTGGGCGGCGACTGGCACGGCGCGGGCGCCGACGGCGACGCGAACGCGAGCCAGGTCTACATGGCCACCGGCACGAAGATCGACGCGGACGCGCTGACGCGCGGCAACGGCGGCGACGTGGTGCTGTGGTCGAACGACCAGACCCGGTTCGGCGGCGGCATCTCGGTGCGCGGCGGTTCGGCGGGCGGCGACGGCGGCTCGGTCGAGACCTCGTCGCACGGCGGGCTGAGCGCGCACGGCGGGGTCGATTTTTCGGCCGCCGGCGGCCGCGGCGGCTACTGGCTGCTCGATCCGTACACGATCACGATCGACGCCACCGCGAGCGCCTTCACGTCGACCGGCGCCAATCCGGTCGTCTGGTCGGCCACCGCTTCGCAGACGCTCAACGCGTCCGACCTGGCCAACGCGCTGGCCAACGGCGGCACCGTCGAGGTGGTCACCAGCAGTCCGTCCGACACCGGCAGCATCCTCGTCAACGCGCCGGTCACGTTCGGCACGCCCGGCGGCTTCACGTCCGGAACGATCAAGCTGGAATCGCAGGGCGACATCTCGTTCGGCGCGGCGGGCTCGTTCGGGCTGCTGCACCCCGCGACCCAGCGGCTCAACGTCGTGCTCGACGCGGGCGTCACCACCGGCGGCGCCGGCAACGCCGCGAGCGTCATCTCGATGGCGGCGGATTCGTCGATCGACACCGGCGCCGGCGGCACGCTGGCGGCCACGGCCAAGGACGCCATCACGCTCGGCAAGCTCACGGTCGGCGGCGCGCTGGCGCTGACCTCGACCGACGGCCTGGTGTCCCAGGTCTCGGGCCTGGCGGCGAATGCGATGGCCGTCACCGGCGCCACCACCATCAGCGCCGGCACGGGCGGCGTCACGCTGGACAACGCGTCCAACGCGTTCGGCGCGGCGGTCTCCGTCGGCGGCGGCGCGGTGACGATCGACGCGGCCGGCGCGTTGTCGGTCGCCCTGGCCAACTCCACGAGCGCCCACCTGACCTCCACCGGCGCGCTGACCGTGGCCGGCGCCACCAGCGGCACGCTGACGGCCGACGGCGTCGGCGTCGCGTTCGGCGCCGCCGGCGCCTCGGCCGCGGCGCTCGTCGTCGACAGCGGCGCCGGCGCGATCACGCAGGGCGCCGGCAACCTGGCGATCACGGGCACTTCGCAGCTGAACGCGGGCACCCACGACATCACGCTCGCCAACGCGGGCAACGACTTCGGCGGCGCCGTGACCGCGTCCGGCGGTGCGGTGAGCCTGAAGGACGCGAACGCGCTCACCGCCAGCCTGGCCAACGCGGCCAGCGGCACGCTGGTGTCCACCGGCTTGCTGACCGTCGGCGGCACGGTCGCCGGCGCGCTGTCGGCGACCGGCGGCGGCGTCACGTTCGGCGCCACCGGCGTCGGCGCCTCGCTCACCGCCGACAGCGGCGGCTCGGCGATCCAGCAGACCGGGGCGCTGACGGTCGGGACGACCACGTCGCTGACCGCCGGCGCCGGCGCGGTGGCGCTGGGCATGGGCAACGCGTTCACGGGCGCGGTCACCGTCAACAGCGCCGGCGCCACGACCCTGCACGGCACCGCGGCGCTCACGGCGCACCTGACCAGCGTGGCGAGCGCGACCTTGTCGTCCGACGCCGCGCTGACGGTGGACGGCACCGTCACCGGCGGCGGCAGCCTGTCGGCGACGGGCGTCGGCGTGGCCTTCGGCGCCGGAGCGACGGTGGTCGGCGGCGGCCTGACCGTCGACAGCGGCGCGGGTTCGATCGCGCAGGCCGCCGCCCTCACGGTCGGCACCACCAGCGCGCTGACCGCGGGCGGCGACATCACGCTCGCCAACGCCGGCAACGCCTTCGCCGGCGCCGTCACCGCGGCCGGCACGTCGATCTCGCTGGCGGCCACCGGCACGCTGACGGCGCTGCCGACGATCGGCGCGGCGGGCGACCTGACGCTCGCGGCCGGGACGCTCGTCGTGCCCGCGGGCGCGATCACGACCACCGGCGACATCTCGCTGACCTCGGGCGCCGCGCTCAACGCGGTCGGCGCGCTCAGCGGCGACGCCGTCACCCTGGTCGGCGCGTCGCTCGGGCTGGCCAACAACGTCACCGCCAACGGCGCGCTGACCCTGCACGCGACCGCGGGCGACATCGACCAGACGGCCGGCAGGGTCACCGCGCACGGCATCAGCTCGGTGAACGCGGGCACGCACGACGTGGCGCTCGTCAACACGAACAACACGTTCACGGGCTTGGTCACGGCCACCGGCGCGACCGTCGACATCTCGGCGGCGGGCGCGCTGCCGGTGGCGCTGTCCACCGTGACCGACGCGACGCTGAGCGCCGGCGGCGCGCTGACGGTGAGCGGCGGAACCGCCCATTCGCTGACGGTCGACGGCGTCGGCGTGTCCTTCGGCGCCACCACGGTGGGCACCGCGCTGATCGCCGACGGCGCAACCGGCTCGATCACGCAGACGGGCGCGTTGACCGTCGGCACGACCAGCAGCCTGACGGCGGGGGGCGCCGGCGACGTGACGCTGCAGAACGCCGCCAACGCGTTCGCCGGCAGCGTCACCGCCGCCGGTTCTTCGGTCGCGCTGAGGTCGACGGGGACGCTGACGGTCGCGCCGACCATCGGCGCCGCCGGCGACCTGACGCTGCAGGCCGGCGTGCTCGCGCTGCAGCCCGGCGCGGTCTCGACCACCGGCGACATTTCGCTGACTTCGGGCGGCGCGCTGAGCACGGGCGGCGCGCTCAGCGGCGACGACGTGTCGCTCACCGGCAGCTCGGTCGGCATCGCCAACGACATTTCGGCGACGGGGGCGCTGTCGCTGCACTCGACCGCCGGCGCGATCAACCAGACGGCCGGCAGGGTCACCGCGCACGCCGCCACGACCGCGAACGCGGGCTCGAACGCGTTGTCGCTCAACAGCTCGACGAACGATTTCTCCGGCCTGGTCACGGCCACCGGCTCGACCGTCGGCGTCCGCGACGCGAACGCGCTCGGCGTGCAGCTGTCCTCCGTCGGCAACGCGACGCTGACCGCCGGCGGCGCGCTCGCGGTGGGCGGCGCCACCACCGGCTCGCTGTCGGCGAACGCCGTCGGCGTGGCGTTCGGCGCGACCGGCGTCGGCACGACGCTCGGCGTCGACGCCGGCACCGGCTCGATCACGCAGACCGGCGCGTTGACCGTCGCCGGCGCGAGCACGCTGACCGCTGCGGGCGCGGGCAACGTGACGCTGCAGAACGCGGCCAACGCGTTCACCGGCAACGTCACGGCGCAGGGCAATTCGGTGGCGCTCACCTCGACCGGCACGCTGAACGTCGCGCCGACGATCGGCGGCGCGGGCGACCTGATCCTGAAGGCCGGCACGCTGGCGCTGCAGGCCGGCGCGGTGAGCACGTCGGGCGACATCTCGCTGACCTCCGGCACGGCCCTGAGCACCGGCGGCGCGCTCAGCGGCGACGACGTCACGCTCGACGGCGGTTCGCTGACGATCGCCCACGACATCACCGCCGCCGGCGCGCTGACGCTGAAATCGTCGGCCGGCGGCATTTCGCAGACGGGCGGCGCCATCGCCGCGAACTCGACCGCGACGCTGGACGCCGGCGCGCACGCGATCGCGCTGAACGCCAGCGCCAACAGCTTCGCCGGCGCCGTCGCCGCGACCGGCGGCGCGATCGGCCTGCG
>JBEVLR010000164.1:0-12660 GCA_040509075.1 Burkholderiaceae bacterium
AGGCGGCGGCGCGACGGCGAACGGGGGGGATGCGGCGGCTCCATCCCGACATCCTAAGTTCATTCGCGCCGGCGTCGCCGCCGGCCCGGCGCGCGGGGCCGCGGAGGGAACGCCGGGCGGCGCCCGGTCGCCCTCAAGGCGCGCCGATTGCTCCGAGCCGCGCTGGCCCACCTGCCGGCCTCGCGGCCGCCCGACCCATGAACCTGATCCTGACCCACCTCGACGACTGGATGTGGCCCCTCGCGACGATGGCCGGCGCCGTCGTGCTGGGGATCCTGGCCTACCTGATCCTGCGCCCGATCGCGCGCCGCGTGAGCCGCCACGCGCTGGTGGCCGGCGCCGTGAACCGGCAGCTGGACAAGCCGATGCGCTGGCTTTTCCCGCTGCTGGCGCTGCAGATCGCGCTCGAAGGCGTGCCCGACGGCCTGCCGCACGTCGAAGGCGTGCGCCAGCTGGCGTCGGTGCTGCTGATCGCCGCGTTCACCGTCTCCGCGATCGCCGCCGTGCGCGGCGTGGCGGACGCGGTGGTGGTGATGCATCCGCAGGACGTCGCCGACAACCTCGCCGCCCGCCGCGTGCTGACCCAGACGCGCGTGCTGTCGCGCATCGCCATCGGCATCGTGCTGTTCGCCGGGCTCGCGTTCATCCTGATGACGTTCCCGCGCGCCCGCCAGTTCGGCACCAGCCTGCTGGCGTCGGCGGGCTTGTCGGCCCTGGTGATCGGCCTGGCCGCGAAATCGGTGTTCGGCAACCTGCTCGCCGGGCTGCAGATCGCGCTGTCGCAGCCGATCCGCATCGACGACGTGCTGATCGTGCAGGGCGAATGGGGCCGCGTCGAGGAGATCACCAGCACCTACGTCGTGCTCAAGATCTGGGACGAGCGCCGCCTGGTGATCCCGCTGCAGTGGTTCATCGACAACCCGTTCCAGAACTGGACCCGCACCACGTCGCAGATCATCGGCAGCGTCTTTTTCTGGTTGGACTACGCCACCGATCTGGAACCGCTGCGCGCGGAGGCGACCCGGCTCGCCCAAAGCTCGAAGGACTACGACGGCCGGGTGTGCCTGCTGCAGGTCGTCGACACCAGCGAGAGCGCGATGAAGCTGCGGTTGATCGCCAGCTCGGCGTCCGCGGGCCAGAACTGGGACTTGTGCTGCCTGCTGCGCGAAGGCCTCGTCGCCTTCCTGCGCAGCACCCAGCCGCTCGCGCTGCCGCGCACGCGCGTCGACGTGCGCGGCCTGCCGGCCGATCCGCCCGCCCCCGCGGCCCCGGCGGCCCCTCACGCCGCCTCGCCGGCGCCTGAACTGGAAGCCCGCCTGGCGGGCCAACGCACGGACGCCGGCACCGCCGAAGTCAACAACGACACCGGCATCACGAGCTTGACCGCGCCGACCGGCGGCGTGGTGCCGCCGGCGCGGCCGCCGCGCTGAGATCCGCGAGACGCCGAAGCGGCGCGGACCGCGCCGAATCCGAGGATACCCCTGGCCGTAACCGCGGGTAACATCGGTTTCGCGCCGGAAAGGTTCGGGCGACAAGCGTTTCTTGCTCTGCGGCGGGGCCGTGACAATGGTCACGGAAGGCCGGATCGGGCGCCGAACGCGGCACAATTTATCCTCACCGCACGGCGCGCGTCGGTCGACAATTCGGCCTCCCAAGCCACGCCATCGGACGCCGCCATGATCAATCGCCGCACGACGCTGAGCCTGTTGGCCGCCTTGCCCGCAACGGCCGCATTCGCCAAGGATCCGGGCCCGCTGGTGCTCGGCCAGTCCGCCCCCTCGACCGGGCCGTCCGCGCAGCTGGGCCTTCAGCTCAACCGCGGGGCGCGGCTTTATTTCGACCAGCTGAACGCCGCCGGGGGCGTCAACGGCCAGAAGATCGAGCTGCGGCTGGCCGACGACGGCTATGAACCTGAACGCGCGCGCGCCAACACCGAAAAGTTCCTCAACGACGACGTGTTCGCGCTGTTCGGATACGTCGGCACGCCGACGTCGCTGGCCGCGCTGCCGCTGGTGCGGGATTCGGGCGTCCCGTTCTTCGCCCCGTTCACGGGGGCGATGGCGCTGCGCCAACCCGTGCTGCGCAACGTGTTCCACGTGCGCGCTTCATACGACGACGAGACGGCGCTGATCGTCGATCAGCTGACCCACATCGGGATGAAGAGGATCGGCGTGTTCCGCCAGAACGACAGCTACGGCCAGGCCGGGCTGGACGGCGTCGCGAAGGCGCTGAAGGCGCGCGGCCTCGCGCCGACCGTCGTCTCGACGTTCGAGCGCAACTCGCTGCAGGTGGCCTCCGCGGTCAAGGACATCGTGGCCGCGCATCCCGACGTGGTCGTCCAGATCGGCTCCTACAAGAGCTGCGCCGCGTTCATCCGCGGCGCCCGGGCCGCGGGCTACGGCGGCGAGTTCTACAACGTGTCGTTCGTCGGCACCAAGGCGTTGTCGGACGAGCTCAAAGGGGAAGCGCGCGGCGTCGTCGTCAGCCAGGTGATGCCCTACCCGTTCTCGCCCGCGGTCGGCATCGTGCGCGACTACCTGGGGGCGGTGAAATCCGCCGGCGGCGACGCGCAGGTGAACTACTCGAGCCTGGAAGGCTACATCGACGCCCGCGTGTTCGTCGAAGGGCTGCGGCGCGGCCGCGCCCCGACGCGCGAGGGACTGTTGGGCGGCCTGGAATCCCTGCAGCACGTCGACTTCGACGGCTTCAACCTGAACTTCGGCCGCGAGCACGCGGCCTCGCATTTCGTCGAGCTGTCGATGCTGACCGGCGACGGCGGCGTCCGCCGCTGACCCGACGCGGCATCCGGGCGTCGGCTCGCGTGATCGCGTGATCGAGCTCTTCGCGAACGGATCGGCGGCGAAGGGCACGGCCAAGCCGTGGCGACGGGTGCGGCCTGTGCAGCGGTCAGAGCTGCGACCATCCCCCGTCGACCGGAATCTCAAGGCCGGTCGTGAAGGTCGCGTCGAATGCGAGGAAAAGGACGGCCTTGGCGATTTCCTCCGAGGTGCCGAAGCGCTTCATCGGGATGAGGCCGAGCGTGTGCCCCCTGACGTGGGCCCGCATCTCCTCCGTCGGGAACACTTTTTCGAGGATGCCCGTGTCGATGGGGCCAGGCGATACCGCGTTGACGCGAATGTCCTGCGGGAGCAGTTCGGCGGCGAGCAAGCGCGCGAATGACCGCAAGGCGGCCTTGGCGCCTCCGTATGCGGCTTGGCCGGGCAGCCCCTTGACGTTGGCGATGGAGGTCGTGAGGACGACAGAGCCTCCCCGGTCGATCAGCGGCGCGAGCTTCTGAACCGCGAAGAACGGGCCTTTGGCATTCAGGTTGAACATCTCGTCGTAGATGTCCTCGGTCACGCTCGCGAGAGGCGTTGGAATGCTGAACCCGGCGTTGACGAAGAGCAGGTCGAACGTGTCGAACTCGGCCTTCGCACGCGAGGCGAGGGCGTCGATGTCGGTCAACGAACGCGCGTCGCTCGGAACCACGATCGCGCCCGTTCCCAGCTCTTCCCGCGCCGATTCAAGGCCGGCTTGCGAGCGTCCAGTCACCAGCACGCGCGCGCCCCCTTTCAGGAGCATCTTCGCCGTCGCGAGCCCCATGCCGCTGGTCCCGCCGATGATCACTACCCGCTTCGATTCGTACCGGTTCATGCGTTTTTTCCTGGCGACCTCATGTCGCATTGCCGTTTTAGAACTAACTGGTAAGTTAATAGACGCGGCGCGTCAGGTCAAGTAATTTATTAACTTTCAGTTCATAAATCAGCATGGCCCGCGGGCGCTCTTGTCGCCGACGCAAATCGCTGCCGGTACGGTTCACCGGGATCAGGCTGCGCCCGGCACTCCGTCAGGCGCGCTCAAGCGGTTGCGGAGGAAAAATCAAGGGCAGCGACCTTGCAGACGGCCTCCCACGCTGCCTCTTGGCTGGCGCGATCGAGGAGGTGAGGCTGGCGCTGCGCCTCGATGGGGCCGGTGAACTTGCCTTTAGCCGAGGCGAAGAATCGCCCTGAGACGTCGGTTGCGAACTGCGACGCCTGGAGGTACCGACGGGCCGCGGTCTCCGGCGCCTGATTCATGCCGGGAAGGTGGCTCACGATCGGGATCATCAGATACTTCACCAACAGGCCGGCGTTCCGCCCTACCTCGGTGGCGGTGGACGCGCCGGGCGAGACAGCGTACGCGGCCATGCCGGAGGGAAGCCGGTGCGATAGCGCTGCAGCCCACCAAGCGACGATGAGTTTCGCGTCGGCATACGCATTGTTGGGCACATACTTCACGGTCGGCCCGCTGCGCAACAGGGCTTCCACAGCGGCAGTCCGGTCGCCACGGTGGTGCTTGGCCGCGAAGGCCGGCAGGTCGGTGTATTTGAACAGGGGCACACCGCCCCGGGCCGGTTCCGCGCCGGCGATGACGATCCGAGCGTCGGAACTGAGCAGCCCCGCTTCGAGCAACCCGTCAGTCAGTTGATGATGGCCGATCAGCGGCGCTTGAGAGGCTTCGATGCCGGACGCGGTGACCACGCGCTTCTTGCCCGGGACCATGCCGGCATTGAGCAGCAGGAGATCGATCTGTCGACCCTGCTTGCTCAGCTCCCCCAGGGCTTTCCAGACGTTGGACGGGTCATCCAGTTCCAACTCCAGCGGCGTGAAGATCTGCGATTTCGTCTCAGCTGCGAGCCGTTCGGCCGCGTCCCGGGCGCGAGAAAGGCTGCGCCCGGTGACGAAGACTTTGCGATAGCCCTCGCTGGCCAGCAAGCGAGCTGCCGCATATCCGACCCCGCCAGTGGCGCCGGTGACGAGAGCGATGGAATGTTTCATGGGCGGTTTCGTGGTGAACGGAAGGTCGAACCAAGGTTGCCTGGGCGGCCAGGCCGCCTTGCTAATTTAGTACTATTTGGTAATAATATGGGCGAGCGACCGGCCCGGTCAACAAATTTCGAACTACATGTTTCAAAAAACTGTCAGGCCCCGTGGACGCCCGCGCAGCTTCGACGAGAAGGAGGCCTTGGAAAAGGCGATTCAGGTCTTCTGGTCGAAAAGCTACGACGGCGTGACGATCGACGATCTCGTCTCCGGGATGGGCGTTGGAAGGCCGAGCCTGTATGCCGTGTTCGGGGACAAGCGGGCGATATTCGTGCGGGCGCTCAAGGCGTATGCAGAGGCGAAAGGCGCTCGCGCTGCGAAGGCGCTGTTCTCGCCGCCGACTCTTCGCGACGCGCTGACCGGTTTCCTGAGGCAGGCCGTGGAGAGCGCGACCGAGGAAGGATCAGCCCAAGGATGCTTGATGGTGTGCGTCGCGCCCCTCGTTGACGATGCCGAGGTCAGGCAGTTCCTGAAGGACGCCGTAGCCGCCGGCATGGCGCTCGTGGAGCGCCGTTTCCGCGACGGGATCACCGCGGGAGAAATCCCGCCTGACTTCCCCGTAGCCGCGCGCGCCAGCCAGGTGGGTGACCTGGCCCGCGGTTTGACCATGCGTGCGCAGATGGGCACGCCGCGCGCGACGCTGCTCAGGGACGCCCAGGAAGCGGCCGGCTTGGTCCTCCTGCCGCCGCGGGGAAACGCGACGCCAGAATGCTGACGCCGCTGATGGCTGGCAGCGAAGCCCGTGCCGGAGAGGGGCCGTCCACGACGCCGAAGTCATTGGGTCGAGGTCATGCATGGGGCGGTCCCGTCACTTCCGGCAAAGCCCCCTCGATCGGTCGAAGCCGTCATCTTTGTTGCACGCGGCGAACAGGACAGGGTTGGGGCCGGCGGCGATCGGCACGCACATTTGCGGCCACACGGACACCATGCCCCCGCTGAAGTTCGCTTCCAGGGCCTGTCCGCAAGCGTTGTGGATGCAATGCTGAAACGTGCTTTTCGGGTCGTGCCGCAGGGCGAGGCAATTCGGGATCGGGGCGTAATAGTTGCCTCCGGCCGAACCTGGATTCGCCGCGCCCGGGGATGAACCCTCGGGCGAGGCGGAAAGCGTTTCGTTGGCCTTCGCGATCCAGATCCGCGCATCCGGATGGGCGGCGCAGCTGGTTTGAAACAGGTTGCGCAGCGCGGCCTGCGCGCGGCGCTCCGCCGCCGCCATCTCCGCCCTGTTGCCCGCCGCCGCCCTGTTCTCCACGGCCCATTGCCGTTGAATGGACGTCGCGCGTTCGATGCATCGTTGGTTGTCGGCCTGGTCGAGGCGGGCAGAAGGCGTTGCGACGCGCTTCTCGCAATCGGGCGCGTTGAATTCGGGCGCGACGGCCTCCCGAGGCGAGACGTTGCGTTGCATGTTGCAGTCCTGCATTCGCGCGAACTGCTCGGGCGTGGGCTGGGTCTCGGACCGCGTCGCCGGCGTGGGCGCCGCCGCGGTTGCGGACTGCGATGGGGCGGGCCCGAACGTGACGTCGGGTTCGTCGGGGATGGGGTCCATCGGCCGCGATTCCGACTGGGCTTGGGGCTTGGCGGGCGGAGCCCGGTTGAAGTCGTGTCGACCCAGATAGGCATAGGCCGAGAAGTCTTCGGACTTCTCCCATTCGCCCAAGATCTTGAGCACCACCTCCTTGTCGATCGAGGCCGCCGCGGCCCGGCCGGCGGCGCTCTCCATATTGCGCCGCGCCGTCTTCAGCCGGCCGCGATCGACCAACCCGGGAAGAATCCAGGCAACCAGCCTGCCATCGATCCCGAATTCCCACATCTCGACGGATTGCAGATGTTCAGGCGAGCCTGTGAAACGCAGCCAGACACCGACCGTCTTGCCCGCCGCCGCCGCGCCCACCGACTCAAGGTATTTCGACGAGCCGTTCGGCGTCCAGACCCTGAGCACGCCGACGCCGTCGATCGCCCCGGAAGTGCACGGGCCCGACCATGAAACGGTATCCGTGGCCGGGTCGAGCGCCGCGAACAGCAGGGCTCTGCACCCTTCCCGGGTGGGCATGCTCGTCAGCTCCCCGGCGCCCGCGCCGGCGCTGAAGGCCAGGATCAGGAATCCGAGCAGGACGAGCTTCGAGCGAAAAAACGAAACGCCGGGAAAGCGGATCATGGAATTCCTCTTTGGAGTTGTTTCCAGGATCCTCGCACAGCCCCGGCGCGCCGCCGCCGCCATCGGCGGGAAACGCGTTCAACCCCGCGTGATCTTCCACGCCCGCCGCATCAGGTCGCGGCTGGCCCGCGCTTTCGCGGCCAGGCGCGCATCCCCGCCGCGCAAGGCCGCGCCGAGCCCATACAGCGCCGCGCGCAGGCCGAAGCCGGCCACGGTCACCAGGTCGTAAAGCAGCACGCCGCGGTCGCCGCGCATGTGGCGGTAGAACTGGCGAGGGCCTTTCAGCGACGACAGCATCACGTCGCCTTCCTGCTGCTTCATGCTTTCGCCCTGGTAGTGGATGATCGACGCGATCGGCGTGTAGACCACCTGGCCGCCGGCCTGCTTCAGCCGGTGGCACAGCTCCATGTCCTCGCCGTACATGAAGTAGTGCGGGTTGAACAGCCGGCCGCCGAGCCGGTCGGCGCGCAGGATCATCACGGCGCCCGAGACCCAGTCGACCTCGATGTCGTGATCGACGTCGCGGTCGAGGTACAGCGGCATCGGCCGCCAGCCCGGCGGCAGCAGCCGATCGACGAAGAAATAGTGGTTGACGACGTTGGCCAGCCGCGGATACGCGCCCCCGGTCCAGCGCTGCAGCGTCAGGTCGGCGTTGAGCAGGCGGCACCCCATGACGGCGGCGGCCGGGGTTTCGTCCATGTGGCGCACGAGCGCGGCCAGCGCGCCCGGCAGCACGCGGGTGTCGGGGTTCAGCAGCAGCACGTAGCGGCCGTGGCACAGCGGCAGCGCCTGGTTGTTGGCGCGGCCGAAACCGAGGTTGTCGCCGTTGGCGATCAGCGTCAGCCGCGGGAACTCGGCGCGCACCATGTCGGCGCTGCCGTCGCGCGAATCGTTGTCGACGACGATCAGCTCGAGCCGGTCGGCCGGGACGCCGCCGTCCTCCAACGTCGAGCGCAGGCACTCGCGCAGCAGGTCGCGCACGTTCCAGTTGACGACGATGATGCTGACGTCGATGGGGGTGGGGGCCGTCACAGCTTGACCTCCGGCGGCTGGGCGGCGCCGACGATGACGCGCGGCCGCGGCCACGTGACGAGGGAATGGGCGGGGACGTCGCCGGTCACCAGCGCGCAGGGCCCCACGTGCACGCCGTGGCCGATGCGCACCGGCCCCAGCACCTTGGCGCCGAAGGCCAGCACGACGTCGTCGCCGACCACCGGGTAGCCGGGGCCGCCGCCGATGTCGTCGGTGCCGAAGCCGCCGCCGCAGCCGCCGTCGCCCTGCACAGTGAAGCGCGCGCCGATGCGGCCGTAAAGGTTCACGCCGGTGGCGTGGGCGATCAGCGCCGACGGGCCGATCGACGTCGTCGGCGGCAGCTCGGCGCGGGTGAGGTACATCGCGAACAGGCTGATGAACCGCGCGAGCTTCGTCCACCCGCGCAAGAACCAGTAGCGCGAGATGCGGTGCCAGAAAAGCGCCTGCATGCCGGGCAACAGGAAGTAATAGGCGCGGTGGGCGAAGGACGCGCCCTCCTCCATGTGCGACGCGATGCGCGACAGGTCCGAGCGGATCAGCGCGCGCGTCTGCGCCCAGGAGAGCGATTCTTTCGGCGGGGAAGGAGGCTGGTGCATCGGCGGCGGTGGATCGTATCGGGTGGGGAGGTCGGCGTCAAAAGGGGCGGTCATCGTTCGTCCGGCCGCGGCGCCGGCGCGGGAACCGTTCCATGACCTCGAGGTAGTAGGCCTCCTGCGCGGCGGCGACGGCGTCCCAGTCGTATCGACGCGCCCAGTCGCGCACCGCCTCGCCGCGCCGCGCGAGCTCGTCGTCGGACGACGCCAGCGCGGCGGCGAGCGCGGCGGCGTACGCATCGACATCGTAGGGCGCGACGCGCGGGCAATCGGGCGCCGCGACCTCGTTCATCGGCGCGAGATCCCAGACCACGGCCAGCCGCGCGGCGGCGTTGGCTTCGGCGATCGTCATGCCGAAGGTCTCGTCGCGCGAGGGCATCGCGAGCACGCGGCAGTCGCGCAGCAGCCGCAAGCGGCCCGCGGCGTCGTAGCCGCCCGTCAACGTGACCCAGCGGCGCAGGCCGAGATCGTCGATCAGCGTGTTCAGGACGTCCGCGTCCTGCAGCGTGCCGGCGATCGTCAGCGGCGGCCGATCGGGCTCGGGCATGCGGGCGAGCGCCAGCAGCAGCAGGTCGAGGCCCTTCGCCCGGATTTCGGTGCGGCCGAGGAACAGCACGCCGCGGCCGGCGGCCGGGGAAACGGGCGCGACGCCGAACAGCGCGTCATCGACGCCGTTCGGGATCACGCGGCAATCGGCCGTGGGCGACCGCGCCGTGATGCGCGCGCGCATCGCCGGCGTGAGCACGACGAAATGATCGTACAGGCGCACGCCGTATTCCTCGCCCCAGTGGAACGGGAGCTTCAGCCAGTCCGTGTATTTGCGCGCGAAGAACCATTGCACCGACGCGATCAGCGGACGGTCGCGCCGGCGGAACAGCGGCGTCCAGGTGGCCGAGGCGGGCGGCATGAAATCCTCCACCAGCAGGTCGTGGTCGAAGCGGCGCACCGCGCGCGGCAGCGCGAGCGCGAACGTGATGTGGTGCGACGATCCGTGCTCGCGCACGCGCCGGCCGAGCCGCACGTAACGCACGCCGTCGCGCAGGAGCTCCGGCGTCGAGCCGGGGAAGGTGGGCGTCAGCACGGTGATCTCGTGCCGCCGCGCGAGGCGGCGGTAGATCTCGTAGGTGCGCACCGGGCCGCCGCCGGCCAGCGGATTGCCGAGATCATCGGGGTCGAGGTGCAGGATGCGCATCGATCACTTCCCGAACAGCGCGGCCAGCCGCCGGCGGGCGCTCGCGATCGCGGCCGGATGGAGCCCGCCGACCGCGACGAGCACCGCCAGGTAGGCGCCCAGGCAGGCGCCGAGCGCGGCCGCCGCGCCGAACGGCAGCGCGAAGGCCAGCGCCGCGATGCCCGCGGCGGCGGCCGCCAGCACCCGCCCCAGCTCGCGCCCGAGGTGCTCGAGCTGCATCTCGCCCACGACCCACCGCAGCCGGTAGCCGACGCGGCAGCAGATCGCCAGCGTCACGGCCATGGCCGCGCCCGTCGAACCGAACCGCGGCACCAGCGCGAACAGCCCCGCGGCGAGCGCCGCCAGCGCCACGATCAGCGCGCGCAGGTCGAACGCCTGGGCCTTCGCGGCCATCATCGTCGACGACAGGATCTGGTCGAGCGTCATCAGCACCGCGCCGAAGATCAGCCAGCGCAGCACCGGCGCGGCGGCCGCGGCTTCGGGCCGGTACAACAGGTCGATGATCGGCTGCGCCAGCGCGGCCACGCCCAGCGCGATCACGAACCCCGCGCCCAGGCTCAGCCGCATCGACAGCACGAGCACCTCGCGGAAATACGCGCGGTCGGAGGCGAACAGGCGCGCGAGCGTGGGCATCATCGACAGCGCAGCGATCGTCGGCAGCATCAGCGACGCGTCGTAGAGCCTCGACGCGGCCGCGTAGACGCCCACCTCGCGCAGGCCCGACATCCGCGACAGCGCGATGATGTCGATCCGCCCGGTCATCGCGGCCAGCAAGCCGATCCCCAGGAACACCGGCACCTCGCGCCAATTGCGCCGCTGCACCGCTCGGCTGACCAGGCGGCGCTCGAATCTCGGCAGCATCGGATGGAAGCGGTAGGCGACCGCGAACGCCACGCGCAACGCGAGGAAGACCGCGAACACGCCGACCAGGCCGTGGCCCATCCGCACCGCCAGCACGGCGAAGGCGGCGCGCAGCAGCGCCTCGACGAACTGGAAGCGCGCGATGTCGGCCACGCGCTCGAGCCCCATCAGCGTCGCCTCGGACACCAGCGTCGACGCGGTCGGCAGCATCGCCAGCGCGAGCAGCCGGAACGGCGCCCGCAGCTCCGGGCCGTAGGCGAACTCCCCGAGTCCGAAGATCGCGGCCGCGAGCAGCACGGTGACCGGCGCCGCGAACACGATCGCATTGCTGATCTCGACGCCGACGTTCTCGCGCTCCGTCGCCGCGCGGCGCGTCAGCGCGGTGGCCAGGCCCAGCATCGGCAGCATCATCGACATGTAGAACACATTCATCAGCAGCGAGTAGCCGCCGAGCGCCGTCGTGCCCAGCCGATGCGACAGGCTCCAGAACAGCGCGTAGTTCAGCACCGCCATGCCGACCCGCGCGCCCATCGCGGATCCGAGCGCGTGCGACAGGCTGCCGGGCCTCATGAGCCGATCCGGCGCGGCCGGGCGGCTCATCGGCGGGCCGCCGGCCGCGGATCGGCCGCGATCGCCCCGGCGGCGCGCTGCTGCAGGCACAGCGCCTGCAGCGTGCCGGCCGTGAGCCAGATCATGAAGACGCGGATGTCGGCGTAGAAATTGTCCGACGCGAGGAACAGCATCTGCGCGACGATCGCGCCGGACAGCCCCGCCGCGAGCGCGAACGCCGTCGGGTCGCGCCATGAGCCCCACGGCCGCGGCTGCGCGGCGAACCGGAACATCAGGTAGGCGAAGAAGACCATCGCCGGCACGCCGAGCTCGGCCGCGACCAGCAGGTAATGGTCGTGCACCACGAGCTGGAGCAGCGCCTGCTGGTAGGCCTCGGAGATGTTCGCGAAGGCCGGCGCGATGTATTCATAGGCGGCTCGGTTGTAGCCGGCGTAGCCGACGCCGATCGCCGGATGCGCCTTCACGATCGTGAACGCCTGGTCGGTGAGGATCAGGCGGGATTCGGTCGATCGCTCGTCGGGCGCGGTCAGGCGCAGGATCAGGTCGGGATAGACGGCCACGAGCGCGATCAACCCGATGCCGCCGGCCACCGCCATCTGCGCGAGTTGGCGCGGGCTCAGCAGGCCGCGGCGCAAGTGGAGCAAGACCACCCAGGCGCCGCCCAGCACCGCCGCGGCCCAGCCGCCGCGCGACAGCGTGACCAGCAGCAGGCCCGACGCGACGGCGAGCGTGGCCGCGGCCGTCCACCAGACGCGCCGATCGAGCCGGCGCAGGCCCAGCAGCGCCAACGCGAACGCGGGCGGGATCAGCAGCGTCATGTGGTCGGCGAGCGAGTTCGGGTGCGTGAAGAAGCCCGAAGGCCGGAACGCCTCGCCGGCGCCGCCGAAGAACAGCATGTCGCCGGCGCTGTCGGCCACCTTCGCGCCGGGCAAGGCGAGCGGCGTGCGCGTGGCCATCTGCGCCCCCACCCACAGCGCCTCCGCGGCCAGGCCGACCACCGCGGCGCGCAACGCCAGGCGCAGGTCGCCGGGCGTCTCGAGCGCATGCGACGACACGTAGAACCCGAGCACCGCGAGGCCGTACGACACCGCGCTGGCCGTCGCGAGTCCGCCCTGGAGCGATCCGACCGTGCGCACGCAGATCCAGCCCAAGTAGGCGAACGCCAGCCCGTCCAGCCGGGTGAACGGCACGCCGCGCCGCTCGACGATCACGCGCCGCGCCAGCCACAGCAGCATCAGCAGGATCAGCAGGACGTGCCCGACCGACAAGTACAGCCCCGGCGAATAGAAACGGTCGATCGGCGCGACGATCGCCTTGGACACGTCGATCGGCGCGGCGAAATAAAGCCCGGCGATCAACAGCCGACGCGGCCGGCGGCCCCAGGCCAGCCAGGCGCCG
>JBEVLR010000165.1:0-5713 GCA_040509075.1 Burkholderiaceae bacterium
GGCGCGTCGTCCGACCGTTCGTCAAGCCGGAAACGAAACCGTCTCGCGCTCGTAGTGGCGGTGGAGCCCGACGGCTTTCATGAACGCGTCCAACGCGGCCGGCAAAGCCCCGTCGGCACCCACTTCGATGAAGCCCCCGTCGGCGCGCGCGTCATCGTCGATGCCGACGGCGGCCAACAGCGCCGGCACGGCGCCGACGGCGAGGATCGCCTTGCAGTGCAGGAATTGCTGCTTGACGAAGTCGACGGCCGCGTCGGCCTTGGCCAGCCCGTCGGCCGACGCGTCGACGACCAGCGCATCCCACATCGGCGACGGCATCGTCTCCAGCGTGGCTTCGATGTCGATCGGGCCGCCGCCGGCTCCCTTGACGCTGCCCAGCCTGGCGCCGACGAAGCGCGGGCACGCGCCCGCGTCGATCAGTTGGTCGTACACCGCGCGCATCGCGGCGCCGTCGGCGCCGTCGGCGACCAGCAACGCGATGCGGCGCCCCGTGACCAGCCCGTCGCCGGGGTGGGCGAAGAGCGACAGCGCGGGCGACGACGGCACCTCGCAGGCCACCGGCTGCGGCAGCGCGCGCGGCAGCGCTGGCGGCAGCTCCATGCCGAGGCCCTCGGCGACGCGCGCGGCCAGCGCCTCGTCGACGTTGCGCAGCAGCGCGACGACGCGCTGGCGCACCGCCGGCGTCTGCACGCGCGTCAGCTCGAATCGGAAGGCCGCCGCGATGTGCGCTTTCTCGACCTCCGATTGGCTGGCGTAGAACAGCGTGGCCTGCGAGAAATGGTCGGCGAACTTCTCCGGCTTGCCGCGGACTTTGTCCTCGGCCACGGGCTCGGGAAAGGAGACGAACCCGCGCGCGCCGGCCTGGAAGGGGCAGCCGCCGCCGAGCGAGTTCGGCTCGTAGGCGACGCGGCCCCTCGGGATGGCGCGCCGGTGGATGCCGTCGCGCTGATTGTTGTGCACCTCCACCAGCGGCGCGTTGATCGGCAATTCGTGGAAATTCATGCCGCCCAGCCGGGTGATCTGCGTGTCGACATACGAGTGGATCCGCCCCTGCAGCAGCGGGTCGTTGGAGAAATCGATGCCCGGCACGACATGGGCCGTGCAGAACGCCACCTGCTCGGTTTCGGCGAAGAAGTTGTCCGGATTGCGGTCGAGCACCAGCCGGCCGACGGGCGTCACCGGCACGAGCTCCTCGGGCACCAGCTTGGTCGGATCGAGCACGTCGAAGCTGAACGCGTCGGCCTGCTCCTGCGTGAACACCTGCAGCCCCAGCGTCCATTCCGGATAATGGCCGGCCTCGATCGCTTCCCACAGGTCGCGGCGGTGGAAATCGGCATCGCAGCCGGCCAGCTTGACGGCTTCGTCCCACACCAGCGAATGCGTGCCCGCCGACGGCGTCCAGTGGAACTTGCAGAAACGCGATCCGCCCGCGGCGTCGACCAGCCGGAACGTGTGCACGCCGAAGCCCTGCATCATGCGGTAGCTGCGCGGGAGGGCGCGGTCGGACATGACCCACATCAGCATGTGCGCCGTCTCGGGCGACAGCGACGCGAAATCCCAGAACGTGTCGTGGGCGGTCGACGCCTGCGGCATGCTGTGGTGCGGTTCGGGCTTGGCCGCATGGATCAGGTCGGGGAACTTCATCGCGTCCTGGATGAAGAAGACCGGGATGTTGTTGCCCACCAGGTCCCAATTGCCCGCGTCGGTGTAGAACTTGACGGCGAACCCGCGCACGTCGCGCACGGTGTCGGCGGAGCCGCGCTCGCCGGCGACGGTCGAAAAGCGCACGAAGACCGGCGTGCGCTTGCCCTTCTCGGCGAACGGCGCGGCCTGGGTGACGTCGCCGAGCGCGACGTCGCATTCGAAATAGCCGTGCGCGGCCGAACCGCGCGCATGCACGACCCGCTCGGGGATGCGCTCGTGGTCGAAGTGGGAGATCTTCTCGCGCAGGATGAAGTCTTCCAGCAGCGTGGGCCCGCGCAGGCCGGCCTTCAACGAATTCTGGTTGTCCGAGACGAGGACGCCCTGGTTCGTGGTCAGCGCCTGCGCGCCGGAATCGACGCGGGCGCCGTCGAGCGTCCCGCGGTTGGCGTTGAGGCCGACCACCGCGGCGCCGCCTGTCTTGTCGGACTCGTTCGTCTCGCTCAGCGTGCTGCCGGTGGCCGCGGGCGACGGCAGCTCGGCGGACGGCCCTTCGGCCGGCGCATGCCCGGCATGCGCGCCATGGTCGGCCGACTTCACCGGGTTCGCCGGCATGGCCTGCGCGACGGCTTGCGTGGCGGCCTGCTTGGCGGCCAGCGCGCCGATCGACGGCCCGGTCGCACCGAGCGCCGGATCGGCGGCGATCCCGCCGGCGGGCCCGCCGATGGTGCTTCCGGCGGAGCCGAGCGATGAGGTGATGGGGAACTTGGAGGTCGATGTCGGCACGGAATTTCCTTTGAATGGCGAACGCTGGCTCACCGCTGCGGGCGAACGCGCGGCGGTGTGTGCCCGAGGCGGCAAGACCGGGGCCCGGCCCCTCGTCGGGCGCCGGCGAACTCGCCGCCGCGCGCCCACGTCGCCGAATGCCCCTGCGGCATGGCGCGCGGGCGACGGGCCAGCTCGTAGCCGTCGATGTGCGGCAAGCCGATGCCGGGCAGGAAGAGGTCGAACCGCGTCCGCTGCGCGCGCCAGCGCGGCCGTCGGATCGCCCTCGGTCGCGACTTCGTGGCCGGCGCTCTAGAGCAGCATCGCCAACAGTTGCAGGGCATCTTCGTTGCCGTCCACGACCAGGATGCGCAGGGCCGGGCCGGGGGATGGCGGCGCGGTCGTCGCCGAATGTTCCCTGCACGGCGGCGCCGGGAGGGGCGGCCGGGCCGCGCGCAGGGCGGCGCCCGGCCCGGCGCGATCAGCTCGCGACGAACGCCTGGAGCAAGCGTTCGCCCGCCCACGCCTGCGCTTCGCGCGCCTGCGCGACGACGGCGGCCGCGCCGAAGAATTCGTGCGTCACGCCTTCGTAATTGCGGCGTTCGACCGGCACGCGCGCCTTGCGCAGCGCGTCTTCCATCTTCGCGCCGTCGCTGCGCAACGGATCGATGTCGGCGGTGATGATCGTGATGCTGGGCAAGCCGGCGAGCTCGGCGTCGATCAGCTGCAGGCGCGAATCCTTCAGGTCGTCGGGGCTGGCGATCAGCTTGTCGACGAACCAGGCGACCATCGCGCGGCTGAGCGGCTTGGCCACGGCGTTTTCGAGGTAGGACTCGGTGTTCAGGCTGGTCTGCGTCACGGGATAGACCGCGACGACGTGGCAAGGCTGCCGGGGCAGCCCCTGATCGCGCGCCGCGATCGCGGTGGACAGCGCGAGGTTGCCCCCGGCGCTTTCGCCCGCCAGCGCGATGCGGTCGGGATCGCCGTTCAGGTCATCGGCGTGCAGGGAGACCCATCGGTAGGCCGCCAGCGCGTCGTCCCAAGCCGCGGGGAACTTGTGCTCCGGCGCCCGGCGGTAGTCGACCGAGACCACCACCGCGTTCGCTTCGTTCGACAGGCCGCGCGCGCCGCCGTCGTAGACGTCTTTGTCGGCGATCACCCAGCCGCCGCCGTGGAAGTAGACGATGGTCGGGAACGGGCCGGCGCCAGTCGGCGTGTAGACGCGCGCGGACAGCGCGCCGCCGGGGCCGGGGATGTCGATGTCGCGCGCGCTCAGGCCGGGCACCAGCGCCGCGGGGTCGGCCGATCGGCCCTGCTTGGCCAGCAGCGCCTTCACCGCATCGGCCGGCGTGGGTTCGCGGCGGGCGGCGGCGACGTCCAGATCCTCGATGTGCTTGTCGGTCAACGCGGCCAGCTGGTCGAGCACTTCTTTCATATCCTTGTCGGCGCGCAGCGCGCCGACGGCCTTGCCGACGGCATCGGCGATCGGGTGATTCATGGGGGCTCCTTGGATTTCGTCTCTGACGGCCGGAACTCCGGCAAGATCGGCGCCCGCCTCGGCGAAGGGCATCGCGCTTGCTTCGGCGGCCCCAACCGCATCGCCGATCCTCGGCGCGTCGACAATGCCCGACCACCGAGCGCACCCAGGCTGTCCCGACCGTTGACCTCCCCCGACGACGACTTCCCGAATCGATTGATCGCGTCCCTCGACCCGGAGGCGGCCGCCGCCTGGCCGAACGCGCTCGAACGCGTCGATCTGCCGGCAGGCGCCGTGCTCCATGAATCGGGCGCGTCGCCGGCCCATGTCTTTTTCCCCGCCACGGCGATCGTCTCGCTGCAGTATTTGACGGAAAACGGCGCCTGCGCGGAGATCGCGACCGTCGGCAACGAAGGCGTGGTCGGCGTCTCGCTGTTCATGGGCGGACGCTCCACGCCCAGCCGATCCGTGGTGCAGGGCGGCGGCGTCGCCTATCGGCTGAGCGCGGAGGCGGCGCGCGCCGAATTCGATCGATCGGGGCCGTTCATGCACCTGCTCCTGCGCTACACGCAGGCGTTGATCACGCAGATGGCGCAGTCGACGGTCTGCAACCGCCACCATGCGTTGGACCAGCAGTTGTGCAGATGGCTGCTCATGCGCTTGGACCGCTCCCACGGCAGCGAGATCGAGACGACGCAGAAGCAGATCTCGGACATGCTCGGCGTTCGCCGGGAAAGCGTCACGGAAGCCGCGCTGAAGCTGCAACGGGCGGGGATCATCCGCTACGCCCGCGGCCATGTCACCGTCGTGGACCGCCGCGGCCTGGAGCTGCGCTCGTGCGAGTGCTACGCGGTCGTCCGCGACGAATACGACCGACTGCTGCCCCGACGCGCGGCCACGTAGCGCGCCGACGGCCGGCGCGCGGCGATCAGGCGCCCGACGATGGATCCCCACGGCCCTGGATCCCCGTCAGGACGACGAAACACCTCTCCCCCGCGGGCTCGCAACGCAGGCTGACCTGCACGCTTCGCGCGGCATCCCGCCGCGGGCGCAATTGAAGCGCCTGCGAGAGCCCTCCCTCGCCGGCGACGGCGCGCGCCACGAGATCTTCGAGGGCGCGCCGATCGGAGGCGGAGAACGACAGCGCGAGGTTCAAGCCCGCCACCTCCTCCCGGACGACGCCCAGCATCTCGGCGGCGGCCGGGTTGGCCCCGCTCACGATCAATCGCCGGTCGGTCGTGAGGCAGCCCACGGGTTGGGCATCGTAGAGCTCGATCTGGCGCCGCAGCGCCGACTCGAGTTCGGCGCGCGACTCCTGCAGCTCCTGCGCCTGCAAATCCAGTTCGACCTGATGCACCTGGAGCTCGTGGAGCAGCGCCAGCGCGTCCGGAGCGGTCTGCGGCGCCGAGGCGAGGGCGTGCAGCGCCGACAGCGCATCGGACATTCGATGCAGCGGCCCCTTGCCGGCCGCCGCGCCCGTCAGGCGCGACGCCGCACGGCCCCGAAGCTCCGCGAGGCGAACCGGATCGATGGCTGGGTCGGACATGGGGGCTTTCGAGGAACGGCCTGGAGGCGTCGACTCTACGCCTTGCGCAGGCGCGACTCGAGTTCTTTGGCGACCGTCGCGTCGACGAACGTGATGACGACGCCTTCGATGACGTTGGCCAGCGTGCGGTACGGCATGATCCGCACCGTGAACCAATGGCCGTCGTTCGTGGCGATCTGCTTTTCGCTGAAGGCCAGCGTCCGCAAGGTCTCGCGCACGTCGGAGTGCATTTCGGGGTAGACCAGCGTCGTGGCCAGCTCGCTGAGCGGGCGGCCGATGTCGGC
>JBEVLR010000166.1:0-3926 GCA_040509075.1 Burkholderiaceae bacterium
AGGGCCGGGTGATCTATTATGTCGGCCCGGTGGATCCGGTGCGTGACGAGGTCGTCGGCCCGGCGGGTCCCACCACCGCGACGCGGATGGACAAGTTCACCGAGATGATGCTGGCCGAGACCGGGCTGATCGCCATGATCGGCAAGGCCGAGCGCGGCCCGACGGCCATCGAGGCGATCCGCAAGCACCGGTCCGCCTATCTGATGGCGGTCGGCGGCGCGGCCTATCTCGTGTCGAAGGCCATCAAGTCGGCCAAGGTCGTCGGCTTCGCCGACCTGGGAATGGAAGCGATCTACGAATTCGAAGTCGCCGACATGCCCGTGACGGTGGCCGTCGACGCCGGCGGCACGTCGGCGCACATCACCGGGCCCAGGCAATGGCAAGCGCGGATCGGCAAGATCCCGGTCGCCGCGGCCTGACGGGCCCGCCCGAGCCGATCCGGCGGCGCGTTCACCGCCGCGGCCCGTCGTCCCCGGCGGCGGGCTCCTGCGGACGCGCGGCGGGCGACGGCGCCTGCTGCAGCGTCGGGGCCGCCGGCTCCGGCGACGACGCGAGCGCCGGCGACGGCGCCGCCGGAACCACGCCCCCCGCCTGCGAGCCGCCTTCGGCCGCCAGCATGCGCACGACGCGCTGCGGATACGGGATCTCGATCCCGTTCGCGTTGAACAGCCGCAGCAGCGCCAGGTTCACGTCGGACTTGACGCCGCCGGTGCCGTTCTCCGGATCGCCGATCCAGAACGACACCGTCAGCTCGAGGCCGTCGGACGCGAACGCGCTGAGCTGCACCGCGGGCGCCGGATCCAGGAGGACGCGATCGATCTTCGGGATCACCTCGAGGATCTGCGGAATCAATTTGTCGAGATCGCTCGTGTAGCCGACCTGCACGACGGTGTTCAGCGAGAGCCGGGGGTCGGCGAGCGTCGCGCTCTCGACCCGCTGGGTGATCAGCAGCTCGTTGGGCACGATGGATTCGCGCCCGTTCAGCGCGCGCAGCACGGTGTAGCGCGTCGCGATGTCGGTGATGCGGCCTTCGAAGCCGTCGACCTTGACCGTATCGCCGATGCGCAGCGCGCGTTCGGCCAGGATCACGAAACCGCTGACGTAGTTCGACGCGAGCTTCTGCAGGCCGAAGCCGAGGCCGACGCCGATCGCGCCGCCCAGCACCGACAGCGCGGTCAGGTCGATGCCGACCGCCGACAGCGCCAGCAGCAAGCCCACGAAGACGAGCGCCGTGCGCACGACGTTGGCGGCCGCCTTGCGCCACGACAGCTGCTGGCCGACCGCGCCTTTGAGCAGCGAGGTCTCGATCGCCGCCGAGATCCACAGCGTGATCATCAGCACCAACCCGCAGGCCAGCGAGCCTTCGAGCACCGTGGCCAGCGACACCTTGCTGGAGCCCATCTTCCACGTGACGCCGTCCATCGCGTCGATCACCGACGGCAGCACGCCGGTGATCCACAGCACCACGCCGGCCCACGCCAGCCACGACACCGTCTTCTCGGCGGCACGGACGACGCCCGACTTCGGGAAAGCGACGCGCATCACCCGCGCCGTCATCCGGATCGCCAGCAACGACAGCAGGATCGGGATCGCGAGCCTGAACACCGCCAGCGGCAGGCGATGGCCCAGGCAATACGAGCGCGCCAGCCAGACCAGGCCCAGCCACAGGGCGGGGAACAGCACGCCGTCGAAGATGTTGCGGCCGAACAGGATCGAGCCGTGGCGCGGAGCCCGGCCTCGGATCAGCCAAGGCACGATCCAGGCGACGGGAAAGGCCAAGGCGACGAGCAGCAGCGCGATGTAGGCGCCGGGCTGCGCGAGCTCCCGGATCAGCGCGGCGAGTTCGGGGGAGAACCAATTTTCCATCGCGCGATTCTGGCCGAAACGCGCTCGGCCGCGCCGCGGGCCGACGGCGCGGGGTCTTCAGCGACGCGCCGCCGCTCCCCCCGTCATGCCGTCTCGGCCGAGCCGACGGCCTTGAGCGAATTCCTCACGGCACGATCAAGCTTGGCGCCCTCGCCGTTCATTCGAGCGCGGTCGTTCCGGCGGACGTTGCCGGCGTACGTGATGGAGTTGCCCCGCCCGCCGCTCTTGTCGATGCGCTCGTCGAGGTCCCAGACGGAATAACCCATCCGGTCGACCTCCCGTCCAAGCCCCTGGCGTTGCATGTCTTCCCGGAACGACGCATGGTCCGCCTCGGTGAGCCCGTCGAGCCGGCCGCCGCGATGCTTGTCGGCGTAAGCCTGGAGGTGCCGCATCATCGGATGATCGGGCGGGACATCTCCGCCGCGGCCGACGACGAGCGTCTTGCTTCTCGTCGAAATGACGCGGAAGGGCAGGATGGTCTCGCCTCCGATCGTGAGCGCGGCGACTTGATGCTCTTTCACGATCTGCTTGATGTCCGAGACGCCGGGATTCGCCTTCGTTTCCATCTTCAGCTCGAGCTCCGCACCGTCCCCGGATCCTTCGACCGAGCCGCCCGCGTCGAAATAAAACCGGTTCAACCCCACGTTTTTGAATCTGGGCTGCGAAGCGAGAAACGGCTGGAGATTGAAAAGCCCCCAGCGGGCGTCCACCTCGCCCTGCCTGAACAAGCCGTCATACACGGACACCAGCTTGTCCTTCCAGTACGCCTCGCCGTGGCCTTTCCGGGGCGAGAACCCGGAAACTTGGCTCAGGGTCGAATGCCAAGGCGCTTTCTCCAGCGCCTTGAATTGGGGCTCGGTCACATAGGTCCGTCGCTGATGGGCGGCCGCTGAAACGGGGAGCGTCCGCCCGGCGTTCAAGGTCGTCGGCGTGCACGGGCCGGCCATCGACGGCCGATGGGTGGCCAGGCGCACGGCCGAACCCGTCGTGGCGACCCGCATGGCGTGGGTCGTCAACGCCGCCGGGTTGGTCGCCATGGCCCATGAAGCGTTGATCAAGCTCGGCATATCGCATCCTTTCGAGAGGGAGTTGCATCAGGGTGCGGCCCTGTGCTGAAAGGGCACATTCCGCCTGCCGGGCTCGTTTCCAGCGTTCCTGCATCGCGCATCGAACACCCGCCATGGAAGAGATGATGCATTGTTGCGGTGCAGCAACCCAGGGGCAGGCGAAGCTGGAAATCAAATTCCGAAACGATGCGAACGCAACATTCGGAAATCCGTTCGTAAACAATTGGAATTGAGCGTTATCGAACGCAAAACGAAAAAACCGTCGAAGCGCTGCCGACGTCGCCCCCGGGCAGAGGCGCCCTGCCTCTTCAGACGCCCGCCAAAGCCCCCACGTGCGCCGCCACGCTGCGCCCCAACGCATCCAGGTTGTAGCCGCCCTCGAGGCAGCTGACGATCCGCCCCTGCGCGAACCGCGCCGCCACGTCGACGAGGCGGGCGGTGATCCAGCCGTAATCGGCCTCGACGAGGCCCATGCGGCCGATGCCGTCGTCGCGGTGCGCATCGAAGCCGGCGGAGATGAAGATCATCTCGGGCCGGAACTCCTCGAGCGCCGGCAGCCACTGGCGTTCGACGATTTCTCGCACCCGGGGGCCGCCGGTGTGCGCCGGACACGGCACGTTGAGCAGGTTGCCGCCGCTCGGTTCGTTGCCGCTGAAAGGGTACAGGCCATCCTGGAAAATGCCGACCATCAGCATGCGCCCGTCGTCGGCGACGATGTCTTCGGTGCCGTTGCCGTGGTGCACGTCGAAGTCGACGACCGCGACGCGCCGCAGGCCGCGCGCCTCGAGCGCGTGGCGCGCGGCGATGGCGACGTTGTTGTAGAAGCAGAACCCCATCGCCTGGTCGCGCGTCGCGTGATGGCCGGGCGGGCGCACCGCGCAGAACGCGTTGTCCGCGCCGCCGTCGATCACCAGATCGGTGGCCGCGATCGCCGCGCCGGCCGCGCGCAGCGCCGCCTGGCGCGTGGACGGGCAAGCCGTGGTGTCGGGATCG
>JBEVLR010000167.1:0-6103 GCA_040509075.1 Burkholderiaceae bacterium
CTCTGATTTGGCTTGAATCATCCGGCGATTCTAAGGTTCGTACGGTTCCATGCTCGTCCTGGCCGGCGGGTTGCGGGCGGCGCGGCGCCCGAACTGCCGATCAAACGATGGTTTCTTCGTTCGATCGCGTCGCGGTGCATGGCGCCATCATCGGCATCGGCGCGGGCGGCCGTTCCTCAACCATTCAACCATGCCAGACATCGTCTTCAACGCAGAAGCCACCATGCGCGACCTCGCGCCGGGCGAGGCCGCGCCCGGCCAGATCCCCGCGGCGATCGGCCGGTACCACGTCAAGGGACTGCTGGGCGACGGATCGACGAGCGAAGTCTTCCATGCGTACGACGACGAAGCCAAGCGCGAGGTCGCGATCAAGCGGCTGCGGCTGGCGTCGGACACCGCGTCGGTCGACGCCCATTTCTGGTCGCGCTTCTTCGCCGCCGAGGCGGCGCTCGTCGGCCACCTGAACCATCCCAACGTCGTGCAGCTGTACGACGCCGTCAGCGACGCGAGGGTGCCGTACCTGGTGATGGAATACGTGCCCGGCGTCACGCTGCGCGAGTTCTGCCGCACGGACCGGCTGCTGCCGCTGGAGCAGGTCGTCGAGATCGGCTTCAAGTGCGCGATGGCGCTCGGCTACGTCTACCGGCAGGGCCTGATCCATCGCGACGTGAAGCCGGCCAACATCCTCGCGCTCGTGCAGGACGGCGAGATCATCGACATCAAGCTGAGCGATTTCGGCAGCGTTCTCAACACCAATTCCGACCGCACGCAGATCCACCGCGTCGGCTCGCTCGCGTACATGTCGCCCGAGCAGATCGAAGGAAACCCGCTCGATTGCCGAACCGACATCTATGCGCTGTCGGCCGTCCTGTACCACCTGATCGCCGGCAGGCCGCCTTTCGACGCGCCGACGCAGGTCGCGCTGATGAACCAGATCTTCCACCACGAGCCCCCGCCGCTGACCGGCCTGCGCGAAGGCGTGACGCCCGCGCTCGAGGGCGTGATCATGGCGGCGCTCGCGAAATCGCGCGACGACCGGCCCCAGGACTGGGACACGTTCGCGCAATCGCTGTCCGGGCTGATCGTCAACCACCAGGTGCCGCGCGGGCGCCTGCAGAAGGTGCTCGATTCGGAGCGCTTCAACCTGCTGCGTTCGCTCGAGTTCTTCACCGATTTCGACGACATCGAGCTGTGGGAAGTCGTCCATCGCGCGAAATGGCAGCGGCTGCATTACGGCCACCGGATCTACCGGCGCGGCCAGGAGGGCCGCACGTTCCACATCATCGCGCAGGGCGAGGTCGAGGTGTTCCGCGACGGGCAGCGGGTCGCGCGCCTGGGCGCCGGCACGTCGGTCGGCGAGATGGCCTATCTCGCGCCGAGCCCCGACCTGCGCCGGCACAGCGCCGACATCATCGTCTCCGAGCCCTGCACGACGATCGCTTTCACGCCCGAAACGTTGATCCAGCTCAGCTCCGAGACGCGCATGCGCTTCGACAAGGCCTTCATCCAGGTGCTGGTGCGGCGCCTGCACGCCGCGCACGAGACCTTGGCCCATCCGCGGCGCGTCCTCTGATCCCGCCGGGGCGGGGGCGCGCTCCTCCGCCGGACGAACTTTCCCTTGTGGCCGTGCCCCGCCTTTGCTTCAATCGGCTCCGGGCATTCCAGCCCGGGATGCGTCATCGATGCAAGGACACGCCATGAAGCCATTGACCACCGCTCTCGCCCTGACCCTGGCCGTCGCCGGAGCGTTCGCCGCCGACGCCGCCGCGCCGGCCGCCAGCAAGGCGCCGACGCCCCAACAGCGCAAAATGGGCGACTGCGCCGCCGCCAACAAGGGCAAGACGGGCGACGACTACAAGAGCGGTCTCAGGGCCTGCCTCGCCGCCAAGGACGAACCCATGACGCAGCAGCGGAAAATGGGCGCTTGCGCCCAGGCGAACAAGGGCAAGAAAGGCGAGGCCTACAAGGCGGGCGTCAAGTCGTGCCTGACGGCATCGGCGCCGGCCTGAGACGCGGATCGACGAATCGCGCCGGCGCCTTCGCCCTGCGCGAATCGATCGATTGAGCGGCATTCGGACGCCCGGGCGCGTCCGTCGCGGTTACGCCGGGAATCGGGGCGCGGGAAATGCGCCGAAGTCGGCGAGCATGACGTTGCCATGCATCGCTGCGCCTTCACGCCAGCGATGGTTTCAACGTCCCCATCGCCACAAGGATTCTTCCATGAAGCCCCTCTTCATTGCGTTGTCGCTCACCTTGGCCGCAGGTGCCGCGGTCGCCCGTCCCGCGCCGGCGGTCGCGCCACCGGCCGCCTCGGCCGCGCCGGTCGCCACCGCGCCTCAATCCGGTTCGCCCCAGCGTTCGAAGATGAAGATCTGCAATGCCGATGCGAAGACAAAAAATCTCCATGGAGACGAGCGCCGCGTTTTCATGAAGCAATGCCTGTCGGCAAAACCCAAGCCGGTCGCAGCGGGCTGAGCGGCGCGCCGAGCGTCGCATCGAGCGGGCCCGGCGGCGGTCGGTCGGCGCATCCGTCGGCGCATCTTCGGCGTGTCTTTCAAACGGACGCCATCAGCGTGTCCTGAGCGTTCCCCTCAGCGAGTCCAATAGCGCGCGTCGCCGTAACTGTGCTTCAGGAAATCGATCCACAAGCGCACCCGCAACGCCAGGTGCCGTGCATGCGCGAAGACGGCAAAGATGCCGTTCGCAGGGGCGGCGAATTCGTCGAGCACGCTGACGAGGCGGCCGGCCTCCAGGTCGTCGCGCACTTCCCAGGTGCTGCGCCATGCGATGCCCAGCCCGGCGACGCACCAGTCGTGCAAGACCTGGCCGTCCGTGCAGGCCAGCCGGCCCGTCAGCCTCAGGTAGACGGCTTCGCCGCCGACGGTGAACGCCCAGCCCCGCGTTTGGCTGGTTTCCGAACCAAGCGTCAGGCAGGCGTGCCGATTCAGCTCGCTGGGCGTGGCGGGAACCCCGGCGCGCTTCAAATAGGCGGGCGATGCCACACACAGCCGGCGGTTGTCCGCCAGACGCACGCCGACGAGGCTGGAGTCCTGCAATTCGCCGACGCGCACCGCGCAGTCCACGCCGTCGTTGACGATGTCGACGACGCGGTCCGACAAATTCAGCGACACGCTGACGTCCGGATGCTCGGATAGGAACTGCGGCACCAGCGGCGCCACGTGGCGCCGCCCGAAGCCGGCCGGCGCGGTGATCCGAAGGTGGCCGCTGGCTTTCACGCCGCCGGCCGAGACGCTCGCTTCGGCGCTTGCGACGTCGAGCAGCAGGCGTTGGCAATCCTCCAGGAACGCGCTGCCTTCGTGCGTGAGGGACACACGCCGGGTCGTGCGCGTCAACAGCTTGACGCCGAGGCGGGACTCCAGTCCGTCGAGACGGCGGCTGATGACCGCCGGGGCCACGCCTTCGGCTTGCGCCGCCTGTGTCAGGCTACCGCGCTGGGCCACGGCGACGAAGGATTCGATCTGCTTGAGCTTGTCCATGCACGGGGGGCCGCGGCGGTGCGCGGCATGGAATGATTCGACGGACTTTTGCAGAAAAGTCATCAATCAATCGCAAATTATGGTGGAAATGGCGATCCACGCTTCGAATAAATTCCGGGCATGGAAAGCACCGACACTCCGCGGGCGCCTGGGTCGCCCAAGGCCGTGCTGTTCGACGTCTATGGCACGTTGCTCGATGTCCACAGCGTCGGCTTGCGCGCCGAGCAGATGTTCCCAGGCGACGGCGAACGCCTGTCCCGGTTGTGGCGCGACAAGCAGATCGACTATTCGCGCCTCGTGTCGATGAGCGGCCGTTACCGGCCGTTCTGGGAGTTGACGCGCGATGCCTTGCTTTGCGCCGCCGCGACGCTGCGGCTGCCGTTGGACGCCGCCGGAGCCGACAGCCTGATGAACCAATACCGCCACTTGTCGGCGTTCCCCGAGAATCGGTCGGTCCTGCAGGCGCTGGCCGACCGGGGCATCCGCACCGGCGTGCTGTCGAACGGCGACCCGGAAATGCTGGCGATCTCGATGCGCAGCGCCGGCCTCACCGACCTGATCGACCCGGTATTGAGCGTGCACGCCACGCGCCGCTACAAGACCGACCCGGCCGCCTACGCGATCGGGCCGGTGGCGCTTGGTTTGGCCGCACCGGAGATCCTGTTCGTGTCGTCGAACTGCTGGGATGCGATCGGCGCTTCCTGGTACGGATTCACCACGCTGTGGGTCAACCGCGGCGACGCGCCACTGGAAACGCTCGGTGTCGCGCCCACCCGCATCGGCCGGTCGCTGCGCGACGTCCTCGAATTCTTCTGAACGCGTTCACCCGGACGCGCCGCCCGGTCAGCCGCGGCCGCGCGAAGGCCGGGAACGCGTCCGTTCCGCCGCGATGGCCTTTCAACTTCCAGGAGTTTTGCGATGAGCCTCAATTTGCCCCAAGGCATGCAGATCAACGCGCCGATCCTGCCGGGCTTCGACGCGGTGCTGACGCCCGAAGCGCTGGCCTTCGTCGCCGACCTGCACCGTACGTTCGAGCCGCGGCGTCAGGAACTGCTGGCCGCGCGCGCCGCCCGCGGCGTCAGGCTCGACGCCGGCGAGCGCCCAGATTTCCTCGACGCCACGAGCGCGATCCGGGCGGGCGACTGGAAGATCGCGCCGCTGCCCCCGGCGCTCGAGTGCCGGCGCGTCGAAATCACCGGTCCGGTCGATGCGAAGATGGTCATCAACGCGTTCAATTCCGGCGCCGACAGCTACATGACCGACTTCGAAGACAGCAACGCGCCGAAGTGGGACAACCAGATCCAGGGCCAGGTCAACCTGTTCCGGGCCATCCGCCGCACGCTGACGCTCGAGCAGAACGGCAAGAGTTACCGGCTCAACGACCGCATCGCGACGCTGCAGGTGCGCCCGCGCGGCTGGCACCTGGACGAAAAGCACGTGCTCGTCGACGGCCAGCGCGTCTGCGGCGGCATCTTCGACTTCGGCCTGTTCCTGTTCCACAACGCCGGGGAGCAGATCGCGCGCGGTGCCGGCCCGTTCTTCTATCTGCCGAAGATGGAGGGCCACCTCGAAGCTCGCCTCTGGAACGACGTCTTCGTCCGCGCCCAGGACAAGCTGGGCCTGCCCCAAGGCACGATCAAGGCCACGGTGCTGATCGAGACCATCCTCGCCGCGTTCGAGATGGACGAGATCCTGTACGAGCTGCGCGAACACAGCGCGGGCCTGAACGCCGGCCGCTGGGATTACATCTTCAGCTGCATCAAGAAGTTCAAGGCCGACACCGATTTCTGCCTCGCCGAACGTTCGAAGGTCACGATGACCTCGCCGTTCATGCGCGCCTACGCGCTGCTGTTGCTCCAGACCTGCCATCGCCGCGGCGCGCCCGCCATCGGCGGGATGAGCGCGCTGATCCCGATCAAGGGCGATCCGGAGAAGAACGCGATCGCGATGGCCGGCATCGTCGGCGACAAGAAGCGCGACGCCGAAGACGGCTACGACGGCGGCTGGGTCGCGCATCCCGGTCTCGTCGAGCCGGCGATGAAGGAGTTCCTCGCCGTGCTGGGCGACCGGCCCAACCAGTGGGGCAGGCAGCGCCCTGACGTCCAGGTCAGCGCCGGGCAACTGTTGGATTTCAAGCCTGAGACGCCGATCACCGAAGCCGGCCTGCGCTACAACATCAACGTCGGCATCCATTACCTGGGCGCCTGGCTGTCGGGCAACGGCTGCGTGCCGATCCACAACCTGATGGAAGATGCGGCCACCGCCGAAATCAGCCGCTCCCAGGTCTGGCAATGGATCCGCAGCCCGAAGGGCGTGCTCGACGACAGCCGCAAGGTCACGGCCGATCTGGTGCGCGCGCTGATCGCCGAGGAGCTCGTCAAGATCAAGGCGAGCGGCGCGATCGGCGAATTCGACCGCGCCGCTCAGATCTTCGAGGGGATGAGCACGGACGAAGGGTTCGCGGAATTCCTGACCTTGCCGCTGTACGAAGAAGCGTCGTTCTGATTTCCCCGCGGCGCCGCGCGAGCTTTTCCCGCGGGGCGCCGTGCGGGCCCGCCGCCCGCGGGGCGATGTCCCCGGGGGCACGGCCTCCCGGCGGCGGAGCC
>JBEVLR010000168.1:0-6418 GCA_040509075.1 Burkholderiaceae bacterium
CCCCAGGAAGACGCCCCGGCGATGCCCGGCGGCGTCTTGGGTGGATTGGGCGGCTTGGGCGGCATGGACTTGTGATGTCCGCGGCGGGCGGCCGCCGCGCCGCTCGCCGCCGTCGCCCGCGCGACCTCCGAAAGGGACTGCTCCGGCAGTCCCTTTTTTCATGGTCGGAGGCGACTCGGGCGCGCTTTCCGCAAAGCCTGATCGAAGGTTTTTCGACCACGGGGAAATAACGTCGATTAACCCGTGGATCGGCGCCGCTCGGGAGCGAATCGCCACTAAAACTTTCACTCGCTCTTGGATAGGATGCTTCCCTTCAAGACGTCAGAAGACTGCTCAAAGGGAGGTGATCTGTGGACTTTCAACGAACCGGTCTTTCGCCTGGATGCTTGCCGGATCGGCGTGTACGGACGGAAATATCTTTCGCCTGCCTGGCCTGCTGCCTTTTCGCGTCGGAGGCGATGGCGCAATCGAAAGACCGGTACCTCGCTGCCAGCGGCCAAGTCATCATCACCGCCCCCAGCGCGCAGGCGGCCTGTACGCAAGTCGCGCAGAATTATCACGACCACAGCGTTTCAACTTGCCCGGACGGCTCCAAGCCCGCCACGTGGGGCGTGCTGGGTGACGGCGCCTCTCCAGATCATTTTTCATGCGACGTCGCGGAAACGAACTGTCCCGACAACGGCCCCGATCCTTGGCGCTATGCCTATTCGACTTTCGTTTCCCCCATCTGCCCGGATCCGCTGACCCTGTGGTCCGGCCAATGGGTTGGAAGCAGTCCGATTTGCTGGAAATACGGGGATCGGTATTACAACAAATCCAAAGAAGAGACCTGCATCCCTTGCCTGATGAGCGGCGACACGCCGTTGGACAGCAATCCGGGCCTGGGCAACCCGATCTATCCGCTCACCGGCGCGAAGCGCCAGGAGGTCGATCTCGGCTTCACGATCGGCGGACAACCGGTCACGCTGACCTACGACACCAGCACCCGGCTGCCGGAAGCCGGCGGCAATGCGACCTGGCTCGCACCGGCGCCCGCGTCGTTCGGGCCCTTGTGGCAATCCAATTTGCACAAGAGCCTCGTGCTGCAATCCGCGGCGGATGCGGGCGCGGCTTACAGCTCGGTGGCCGTCAACCGGGGCGGGATGATTTTGAATACGGCCAGCGTTTCCGGTTCCGATACCTGCACGAAGGCCGGAGGTGGAAGCGACGATTACCTCTCCACGGTCAATCGGAACGAGCGGATCCAGTTGACGGGCCAAGGTTTCGCCGGCCGCCTGGTCGACGGCATGCGCTTGACCGAAGAATCCTACGACGAATCAGGAGCGGTCACCTCGCTCGCCCAAGCCCGCGGCGGCTCATTGCATTTCACCTATACCTCGGGACTGCTGACCGCCGTGACCGACCAGTTCGGGCGAAGCGTGCGATTCGCGTACGAACAGCCCGCGGACGGCACCTTCTTGCAGCGCATCAACGCCATCACGGCGCCTGACGGCTCGACGATCGCCGCCGGCTATGACGCTCATGACAATCTCCAGACGCTGAAATGGGCAGACGGCCAGGTCCGCACTTTTGTCTACGGCATGCCGACCCCCTCCTGGGCGTTGACGGGCATCGTCGATGAGCGCGGCCAGCGATACGGCACCTATGGCTACGACTCGGCGGGCCGAGCCAACAGCACCGCACTGGGAAGCGGCGTCGACAAGTACTCGGTGACGTATGCGACCGCACCGTTCTGGTCGGTCACGCAAGTCGTGGACGGCAACTTCGTCTGTCGAGAGCACCGCTGGCAACCCCCCACCGGAACGCAGGTGACCACTCCCAACGGGCAGCGGATCAACCTGACCGCCGCTTCTGAAAACGGCATGGTGTCCGTGCACAGCCAGGATCAGCCTTCCGGCAGCGGATCCGCGATGAGCGTGGCCTCGCAAACCTATGACGCCGCCGGCAACATCGCCAGCGACGACACCTTCAACGGCAACCGCGCATGTTTTCGCTACGATCCGGTCCGCAACCTCCCAATCGTGAGCCTGGAAGGCTTGCAAGGGGGCGTTTCGGGCAAAGCCTGCCCGAGCGATTTGGCGAACTACGCCCCCAGCACGGCGGATCCTGCCCACCCCGAACGCAAGACGACGGTGGCCTGGCACCCGGACTGGGTCTTGAAGATCCGCGAAGCCGAACCCAAGAAACTGACGGTCCAGGTCTACAACGGCCAACCCGACCCGTTCACCGGCACGACCGCCAGCTGCGCCCCCAGCACCGCGCTGCTGCCCGACGGCAAGCCGATCGCCGTGCTGTGCACCCGCTATGAACAGGCGACCACCGACGCCACCGGGGCCTCGGGGCTGGCGGCGGCACTCACCGGCGCGCGCCGCGCCTGGAGCTACACCTACAACGCATTCGGCCAGGTGCTGACCGCCACCACGCCCAAGCAATCGCCGACCGATCCGCTGTCGCACACGACGACCTACACCTACTACCCGACGACGAGCCTGTCGGGCGGCGTCGGCCACACGATGGGCGACCTGGCGACGATGACCAACCCGCTCGGCCAGGTCACCACCTACACCTCCTACGATGCGGCCGGCCGCCTGCTCGCGAGCACCGACGCCAACGCCACCGTCACGGCGCAAACCTATTGGCCCCGCGGCTGGCTCCAATCGCAGACCGTCACGCCCGCGTCAGGCACCGCGCTGACGACGAACTATGCTTACTGGCCCACCGGCCTGCTCAAGACGGTCACGCTGCCCGACGCCAGCGCGCTGAGCTATGCATACGACGCCGCGCATCGCTTGACCGACGTGACGGACGGCGCGGGCAACCAGGTGCATTACGTGCTCGACAATGCGGGCAACCGCACCAGCGAACAACTGCGCGACGCGTCCGGCATGTTGGCCGGCACCATTGCCCGCGTGTATGACAACCTGAACCGCGTGCAGACCACGATCGGGGCGGTTCAATGAACGCTGCGCGACGGCACCGGCAACGAGGCGCGCAGTGCGAGCCGACGCGCCGGCCCTGTTCGCATCGCTCCGGATCCCTCCCAGCCTTGGATACGCCCAGCCGCTTCGCCCTTCCGTCGCCCTCTTCGCCTCACGCCCGCGCCCCTCGCGCGCACGGCGCACCATGCAGGCCACGCGTCGCCGGCCCGATTCGATCGGTCAAGACGGGCGACGGGACAGGAGCTTGCGTGACCGACCTTGAAACGCCCCCTCTTTCATCGCACGCGTCGACACGCATCGGCCACACCCCGTTCACCGACCGCCTGCTGCGCCATGCACGGGCTTCGCTGCCGCCGTCCAAGCGCGCATCGACGATCCGGGCCTATCAGGAGATGCCCGCAACGTATTTCGAGGCGATGGAACGCGAGCTCCTGCACACGATGGCGGCCTCGGGCAAGCGCTTCGACGAGTGCCTGGCCGATCTCGATGCGTTCAATTCGCTGACGCCCGAGACCGAGAACGACGCCTGGTACGACCAGGCGAGCGCGTTCACGAGCATGCACCTCGATGCGTTGCAGCTGGGTTTCGCGCGGCGCCGCTGCCTGAAGACCGCGGCCCAAATAGCGGCCCATGCGACCCCAGGCCAGCACGTGCTGGAAGTCGGCAGCGGCAGCGCCTGCTTGGCGGGCATGCTGGCCGACGCGATGCCGTCCTGGCGCTTCACGCTGGTCGATCGCAGCGTCGAGGCCATCCGGTTCTCGGCCGCGTTGCAACGCGAACGCGGCACGTCCGACCGCGTGCGCTGCCTGCAGGGCGACATCGCCTACCTGCCGGCGGGCGACGCCAGCGCCGACATCGTGATCGCCGCCGAAGTGCTGGAGCATGCGCCGGATCCCGAGGCCAGCGTCGGCGAATTGCTGCGCGTGCTGCGTCCTGGCGGCTGGCTCGCGATCAGCCTGCCGATCGACCTCGACATCGCGATGCATCCGGTCGTCTTCGCGAACGAGGCGATGATCCTGTCGTTCTTCGGGCGATTTCCGCTGACGCGCCACGAATCGGAAGTGGTCGCGCCCGATCCGGCGATCGACGCGATCACCGACGTGTTCCCCGGCTTCGCGGGCTGTTTGAACGCGGTGTTCCGCAAGAACGTCGACTGAAGCGACAGCGGAGGTGCCGATCGGCGCGCGGTGCGCGGCGCGAATGAAATTCGAGGCAGAGGATGCGCAGGCGTCACCGCGGGCGGCGATCGAGTCGATCGCTGCGCACACCCGCCGCCGCCTGTCGCCGCTACGCCCGTTGCGGCCCTCGCCACGACCCGGCATTCAATTTCCGATGATTCGAATCGGAGGCTCGAGGTGAACGCAGGGCCTTCACCGGCCAAACCAGGCTTCGAGTCGCAACCGGTGCAACCGAATGGCCACGGCCGCAAGCAGCGAACGCTGACATGCCTTCGCATTTCCGGCACTCGCTCCGCCTTCCAAGGGCGCGGCTCAGTTCGCGGCGAGGGGGACGGCGCCCGGATCGGCGTCGGCCAGCGGCGGCGGATCGGCGTCTGCGGATTTCGGCGCCGGCGCCCGCCACCCCTTCAACTGCTCCGCGACGTCTTCGACGCCCACGCGCCGCAGGGACGAAAACAAGGTGACGCCGATGTCGGACGTCTCGGTGACGAAGTCGCCGAGCACTTGCTGCGCAGCCTGCGCCGCCTGCTGCGCCTCGCGCTTGCCGAGCTTGTCGGCCTTGGTCAACAGCACCAGGAGCTTGACCTCGCCGGTCTTCACGCGCTGCGCGATGAAATCGAGCAGCTGCAAGTCCAGCGGCGTGAAGCCGTGGCGGCTGTCGATCATCAGCACCACGCCCATCAGCGCGCGCCGCACCTCGAGGTAGTCGGCCATCACCTTCTGCCAGACCAGCTTCTTGCCGCGCGCCACCGCGGCATAGCCGTAACCGGGGAGATCGGCGAAATACGCGTCGGGCGCGTCGCGCGGGCCCAGCGCGAACAAGTTGATGTGCTGCGTGCGGCCCGGCGTCTTGGAGGCGAACGCAAGCTGACGCTGCTGCGCCAGCGTGTTGATCGCCGACGATTTCCCGGCGTTGCTGCGGCCGACGAACGCGATCTCGGGCATGTCGCCCTGCGGCAGTTGGTCGAGCTTGCTGGCCGTGGTCAGGAACCTGGCGGTGTGCAACCAGGCGAGCCCTTCCCGGGCGGCGGTCGTCACGGCCGGCGCGCGGACATGGGCGGGAGCCGGCGTGGCGCGGGATTCGGGTTTGCGCGGACGCCTGGCTTCGGTCATGCCGCATTGTAAGATCGATGGGTTTGCTCCATCCAAAAGACTCTTGAAGGGTTCGCCGAGATGAAGTCCTTGTACGTTGTCGCCATGGCGGCGCTGCTCGCCAACCCCGTGCTCGCAGACGAAGCCAAAGGGCCGTCCAAACCCGATCTCGCGAAGGGCGCGGCCATCTCGACCCAGGTCTGCGTGGCCTGCCACACGTCGGACGGCTCGCGCGGCATCCCGACGAATCCGATCCTGCAGGGTCAGCACGCCGACTACCTCGTCAAGCAACTGGCGGAGTTCAAGGCGGGCAAGCGCGACAACGCGATCATGAAGCCGATGGCGTCGGCGCTGTCGGACGAGGACATGCGCAACGTCGCCGCGTTCTACGAATCGAAGCAGGCCAAGCCCGGCAGGTCGAAGAACCCGGCGACGGTCGACCTGGGCATGAAGATCTGGCGCGGCGGCATCGCCGAGAAATCGGTGCCCGCCTGCGCGGGCTGCCACGGCCCCACCGGTGCAGGCGTTCCGGCGCAATATCCGCGCATGGGCGGCCAGCATGCCGAATACGTGTCGGCGCAGCTGACGCTGATGCGTTCCGGCAAGCGCGCCAACAGCCCGCAGATGACGACGATCGCGGCGCGCCTGAGCGACGCCGAGATCGCCGCGGTGTCGGACTACGCCGAAGGCCTGAACAACGGCGGCAGATAAGGCGCGGCGCGGCCGTTATCATCGCGCATGCCGTTCATCCGCCGCAATGCCGAAGGCGCCGTCGACAGCCTGCACCGCCGCGACGACGGCGCCGCCGAGTTCCTGCCCGACGATCATCCCGAAGTGCGCGCATTCCTGGGCATCGACGCGCCGGCCGGCGTCGAAAAAGGCGAACGCTTCGCCGAACTCGATGCCGATTTCGTTCGCGTGATCGAGGACGTGATCGACACGCTGATCTCGAAGAACGTCATCAACATCACCGACCTGCCGCCCGAAGCGCAGACCAAGCTGTTCGGACGCAAAAGCTTCCGCGAACGCGCCACGAAGGACGCGCTGAGGCTGTTCGGCGACGGCCAAGAGTGATCGCCGGCCGTCAACCGCCTTCGTCGTCCGCCGCGCCGTCCAGATCCACGCCCAGCTCCGCCGCGAGCCGCGCGACCCGCCCGCGCAGCTGCGCGATCTCCGCACCCATGCGGCGCTGCTCGGCGCGCAGCGCCG